>NZ_JBJDQL010000007.1:0-279971 GCF_044903305.1 Streptomyces sp. NPDC019531
GGGGTATCAACATATCTGGCGTTGATTTTTGGCACGCTGTTGAGTTCTCAAGGAACGGACGCTTCCTTCGTACTCACCCTCTCGGGCTTTCCTCCGGGCAGTTTCCCTTCGGTCTTGCGTTTCCGACTCTACCAGACCGTTTCCGGTTCCGATTTCCTCGGTGCTTTCCAGGTTCCCGCTTCCGCGTTTCCCTTTCCGGCGGTTCCGACTCTATCAGATCCTTTCGGGCCTGATCCCCGGTCAGCGGGGCTTGTCTTCCCGGCCGTTGGGCTGTTCCGACGAGTGAGACTTTAGCGGATTCCCGGCTCCCGAGCTAATCGGGGGACCGTCGCCCTTTCGAACGTGGATTCCTCATTTCGCGAATACGCATGCCAATACGGCGACGGCAGACAGAGCGACTGTCGTCGTTGTGTTGGCTGGTACTTGCGGAATGGCTGTCCGGGGACCGACCGGAGTCGACGCTCACGTCGGACAACTCGGAGAACACTACGTACCGGCCCGGGGAGTGTCAACTCGGGTCCGGGCGGGCCCTTCCAGGCGTACCCTGGGCTCCATGACTACGCGTACGTGCACCCAGCAGTGGTGGGCCGCCTGACGGCGGCCTGTACTCACGTACGTACTCAACGGCCGCCGCCTCGGCGGCCGTTCTCGTTTCTCCCTCCAGGACTTCCGAGGGTCGGCCGGCCGGGGACGGCGGTCCCGACCAGGAGGTGGAGAGATGACGCGAGTCTTCAGCGGGGTCAAGCCGACGGGGCATCTGACGCTGGGGAACTACCTGGGAGCCATGCGGCAGTGGGTCACGGTCGACCAGCACCGGGCCGAGTCGCTGTTCTGCATCGTCGACCTGCACGCCCTGACCGTCGACCATGATCCGGCGCGGGTGCGTCGGCTGAGTCGGCAGGCGGCGACGCTGCTGCTCGCGGCGGGACTGGATCCCGAGCTGTGCACCGTGTTCGTACAGAGTCATGTGGACGAGCACGCGCGGCTGTCGTACGTGCTGGAGTGCGTGGCCACGGACGGCGAGATGCGGCGGATGATCCAGTACCGGGAGAAGGCCGCTCGGGAGCGGGCGCGAGGCGGGAGTGTGCGGCTGTCGCTGCTCACGTATCCCGTGCTGATGGCGGCGGACATCCTGGCGTACGGGGCCGACGAAGTGCCGGTCGGGGACGACCAGGCGCAACATGTGGAGCTGACGCGGGATCTGGCGGTGCGGTTCAACCAGCGGTACGGCTATACGTTCGTGGTGCCGCGGGCCACTCTGCCGAAGGTGGGCGCGCGGGTCATGAACCTTCAGGAGCCCTCGTCGAAGATGGGGAAGTCCGACGACTCCGGACCGGGGATCGTCTATCTGCTCGACGAGCCGGATGTCGTGCGGAAGAAGGTCATGCGGGCTGTGACCGACAGCGGGCGGGAGGTCGTGTACGACCGGGAGGCCCGGCCGGGGCTGGCGAATCTGCTGGAGATCCTGGCGTCCTGCACGGGTGGGAACCCTTCGGAGCTGAGCGGTGTATATGAGTCGTACGGCGCCTTGAAGAAGGACACCGCCGAGGCCGTGGTCGAGGTCTTGAGGCCCGTGCAGGAAAGGCACAAGGAGTTGTGCGCGGATCCTGGCTATGTGGAGGGGGTGCTGCGGGATGGCGCGGAGAGGGCGCGGGCGATGGCGCGACCGACCGTGGATGCCGCTTATCGCGCGATCGGGCTGCTGCCGGCTGCTTCCGATACGGATGCCGTTGATACCGGCGCGGTCGACGGCGGGGTCGTGCTGAACGCCGCCCGGTAGGCGCGTGGGCTGGTGGCGAGGCGCGATGCGAAGTGCTGGCGCATCGTGACCTCGCTGCCGAAGCCGGCTCGGCGGGCGACCTCGGGCATCGGCAGGTCGGTGCGCTCAAGGAGCTTCTGGGCTGCGGCGATGCGCTGGTCGAGGAGCCAGCGGAGCGGGGTCGTGCCTGTCTCCGCGGTGAAGTGGCGGGCGAAGCTGCGGGCGGACATGTCTGCGTGGGCGGCCAGGTCGGCGACCGTGAGCGGTTCGTGGAGATGGCGCAGGGCGTGCTCGCGTACGGCGGCGAGGGCATCGGAGTCGCGGTCGGTGCGCGGTGTGGGGTGCTCGATGAACTGCGCCTGGGTTCCGGTGCGGAAGGGCGCGGTGACCATCGAGCGGGCGATGGTGGCCGCGGCTTCGGCACCGTGGGCCTGACGGACGAGGTGGAGACAGAGGTCGATGCCTGCGGCGGTGCCGGCCGCTGTCCAGATGTTGTCGTCCTCGATGAAGAGGGCGTCGGGGACGACGGTGACCTGGGGGTGGTGCGCGCGGAGGAGGTCGGTCAGGTTCCAGTGGGTGATGGCGCGGCGGCCGTCGAGGAGGCCGGCCTGGGCAAGCGTGAAGGCGCCGGCGCAGAGGGCGGCGATGGTGGTGCCGCGGGTGTGTGCGCGGCGAAGGGCGTCGCGGACGGGGGTGGGTGCGGGTGTGAGGTGGTCGTCGAGGCCGGGGATCACGATCAGGTCGGCGTGGGAGAGCCAGTCGAGGGTGCGGTCGGGAAGGAGGGTGAGGCCGCCGCGCATGGGGACCGGTGTGGTGTCGGGGGCGACTCGGCGCAGGTCGAAGGCGGGGGCTCCGCGGTTGGTGCGGTCGGTGCCCCAGACCTCGGTGATGACGGAGACGTCGAAGGCGCGGATGCCGGGGAAGGCGACCAGGGCGACGCGGTACGCGTTCTGCTTCTCCTCGGCGTTCTCCATGGGTGGCAGTAAACCATCGATCGCTGTCTTTCCGCCCTCTGGGTGGGGTGGGCTCCCGGCGGCAGGATCGAAGGCATGGAGATCGCAGAGAACGCAGCGCTGGTGGTCGTGGACGTGCAGAAGGGCTTCGACGAGGCCGACTTCTGGGGACCGCGGAACAACCCGGAGGCCGATGACAACATCGCTTCGCTGATCGACGTGTGGCAGGCGACGGGGCGGCCGGTCGTCTTCGTACGTCATGACTCGCGGAAGCCCGAGTCGCCGTTGCGGACGGGGTACGAGGGGAACGGCTTCAAGGAGTACGTGGAGCGGCGGCGCGGGAAGGGGGCCGGTGGGGCTGAGCTGTTGGTCACGAAGACCGTGAATTCGGCCTTCTATGGCACACCGGATCTGGACGCCTGGCTGAGGGCGGAGGGGATCTCGCAGTTCGTGGTGGCGGGGATCCAGACCAACATGTGCGTGGAGACGACGGCTCGGATGGGCGGGAATCTGGGGTACGACGTGGTGGTGGCGTATGACGCGACGTACACGTTCGACCTGGAGGGCCCGTTCGGCTGGCGGCGGAGTGCCGATGAGGTGGGGCAGGCGTCGGCGGTCTCGCTGCATGGGGGCGGCTTCGCTCGTGTGGTGGCCACGAAGGAAGTGGTGGACGCGGCCGGGTGACCGCCGCCCCCTGCGGGCGTCAGTCCTTCTTGCCGGAGGCCAGTGCGCGGCTGCGGTCGCGGGCGGCTTCGAGGGCGGCGATGAGGGCGGCTCGTACGCCGTGGTTCTCGAGTTCGCGGATGGCGTTGATGGTGGTGCCGGCGGGGGACGTGACGTTCTCGCGGAGCTTCACCGGGTGTTCGCCGCTGTCGCGAAGCATGGTCGCGGCGCCGATCGCGGACTGGACGATCAGGTCGTGGGCCTTGTCGCGGGGCAGGCCGAGCAGGATGCCGGCGTCCGTCATGGCTTCGACGAGGTAGAAGAAGTACGCCGGTCCGGAGCCGGACAGGGCGGTGCAGGCGTCCTGCTGGGACTCGGGGACGCGGAGCGTCTTGCCGACGGCGCCGAAGATCTCCTCGGTGTGGGAAAGGTGGTCGGCGGTGGCGTGAGTGCCGGCGGAGATGACGGACATGGCCTCGTCGACCAGTGCGGGCGTGTTGGTCATGACACGGACGACCGGGGTGCCGGTGGCGAGGCGCTCCTCGAAGAAGGAGGTGGGGATTCCGGCGGCGCCGCTGATGACGAGGCGGTCGGCCGGGACGTGCGGGGCGAGTTCGTCGAGGAGGGTGCCCATGTCCTGCGGCTTGACCGTGAGGATCAGGGTGTCGGCGGTCTTGGCGGCTTCCGGGTTGCTGACCGGGGTGACTCCGTAGCGGGTACGGAGTTCTTCGGCTCGCTCGGGGCGGCGGGCGGTGACCAGGAGGTCGGCCGGGGCCCAGCCGGCTCGGATCATTCCGCTGAGCAGGGCTTCGCCGATCTTGCCGGTGCCGAGGACTGCGACTTTCTGGCTCATGCGGTTCAGTCTGGCACCGGTTCGTCGGGGGTCGGTCGGGTGTCCGGTGGGCGGGACGTGGGTCGTGGGCCGGCGACCCCACTCCCGGCCTGCCCTAAGCCGTCCTGCGCCTCAATGTCGCCGCGCCCAGGCACAGGACCAGCAGTGCGCAGCCGGCCACGATCAGGGCATCGCGTACGAAGGTCGCGGTCATGTCGGTGTGCTTGAGGACCTCGTTCATGCCGTCGACGGCGTAGGACATCGGCAGGACGTTGGAGATGCCCTCCAGGACGGGGTGCATGTTGTCGCGGGGGGTGAAGAGGCCGCAGAGGAGGAGCTGGGGGAAGATCACGGCCGGCATGAACTGGACGGCCTGGAACTCGGAGGCCGCGAAGGCCGAGACGAAGAGGCCGAGGGCGGTGCCGAGCAGCGCGTCGAGCAGGGCGACGAGCAGCAGGAGCCAGGGGCTGCCGATGACGTCGAGGCCGAGGAACCAGAGGGCGAGGCCGGTCGCGAGGGCGGACTGGATGATCGCGAAGGTGCCGAAGGCGAGGGCGTAGCCGGCGATGAGGTCGCCTTTGCCGAGGGGCATGGCGAGCAGGCGTTCGAGGGTGCCGGAGGTGCGTTCGCGCAGGGTGGCGATGGAGGTGACCAGGAACATCGTGATCAGCGGGAAGATCCCGAGGAGGGAGGCGCCGATGCTGTCGAAGGTGCGCGGGCTGCCGTCGAAGACGTAGCGCAGCAGGAAGAGCATCACGCAGGGGATCAGGATCAGCATCGCGATGGTGCGGGGGTCGTGGCGGAGCTGGCGCAGGACCCGGGCCGCGGTGGCGGTGGTGCGGGAGAGGCTGAGGGCGCTGGTGGGGGCGGGCGCGAGACTCGCCGTGGGGGTGGTCGTCGTGGTCATCGTGTGTGCTCCTTGGTGCGGCTTGCCTCGACGGCCTGGTCGACCAGGTGGAGGAAGGCTGCCTCGACGGTGTCGGAGTCGGTGCTGGTGCGCAGGGCCTCGGGGGTGTCGTCGGCGAGGATCTCGCCCTCGCGCATCAGGAGGAGGCGGTGGCAGCGCTCGGCCTCGTCCATGACGTGGGAGGAGATGAGGAGGGTGGCGCCGCGGCGGGCGGCGATGTCGTGGAAGAGGTTCCAGAGGTCGCGGCGCAGGACCGGGTCGAGGCCGACGGTGGGCTCGTCGAGGACGAGGAGTTCGGGGGTGCCGAGGAGGGCGACGGCGAGGGAGACGCGGCTGCGTTGGCCTCCGGAGAGGTTGCCGGCGAGGGAGTCGGCGTGGGTGGTGAGGTCGACGTCGGTGATGGCCTGGGTGACGTCGGAGTGGCGGCGGTCGGCGGCGGCGCGGCCGGGGGCGAGGATCGAGGCGAAGTAGTCGAGGTTCTGGCGGACGGTCAGGTCGTCGTAGACGGAGGGGGCCTGGGTGACGTAGCCGATGCGGGTGCGGAGGGTGGGGTGGCCCGCGGGGCGGCCGAGGACGTCGAGGGTGCCGGTGACCTTGGCCTGGGTGCCGACGATCGAGCGCATCAGCGTGGACTTGCCGCAGCCCGAGGGGCCGAGGAGGCCGGTGATCTGGCCGCGCGGGACGTCGAAGGCGAGGCCGCGCAGGACGGTGCGGGGGCCTCGGACGACGGTGAGGTCGCGGGCGTGGACCGCCTTGTCCTCGGGGCCGGTGTCGCCGGTGCGGGGTGGGCGGGACAATTTATTCATCATGCGATGAATACTGCTCCCGCCGACGGACCCCGTCAAGCCGGGTGCACGCGACGGCGCAGGCGCGTGGTGGCGTGATCGGAAGCGAGTGATCCGCTTGCGCGCCTCCGATTCCCTCCGTCGACCAAGCGAACCTGCTGCGCGATCAACTACCTCTACCGACAATGGATTTCAGTGCCGCGCACTCCCCCGGTGCGGCACGCCCACGCATCTCCCGTTCGGTTCGCAACCGGAGGTGCTCCGTTCATGCGCTGTGGCGTAGGCAAGGCCGATCTGTCCGCTTCTCTCGTCGTGTTTCTAGTGGCGCTGCCGCTGTGCGTGGGCATCGCCATCGCCTCCGGTGTGCCCGCCGAACTGGGGCTGGTCACCGGGATCGTCGGCGGCCTCGTCGCCGGGGCGCTGCCCGGCAGCAGCCTCCGGGTGAGCGGGCCGGCGGCGGGACTGACCGTGCTGGTCCACGAGGCCGTGCACCGGTACGGCGTCGGGGCGCTCGGGGTGTTGGTGCTCGGGGCCGGGCTGGTGCAGTTGGTGCTGGGGGCGCTGCGGCTCGGGCGGTGGTTCCGGGCCGTGTCCATGGCCGTCGTACAGGGGATGCTCGCCGGGATCGGGCTCGTACTGGTCGCCGCGCAGGTGTACGCGCTGGGTGACGCGGCGGCCCCGGCGAGCGGGCTCGGAAAGCTCGGCGGGCTGCTGTCGCTGCCCGGTCGGGTGGATACGGCGGCGTTGTCAGTGGGGGCTGCCACTATGGCCGTACTGCTGCTGTGGCCTCGATGGCGGCGGGGAGCTCGGCTGGTGCCGGCGCCGTTGGTGGCGGTGGCGCTGGCGTCGGTGGTGACCGGGGTGTTCGACCTGGCAGTGCGGCGGGTCGAGGTGCGGGGACTGGTGGATGCCGTACGGCTGCCGCAGGCGGCGGACTTCGGGCGGCTGACGGAAGTGGGGGTGATCGGGACCGTTGTGGCCTTCGCGTTGATCGCGTCGGCGGAGTCGCTGTTCAGCACGGCGGCGGTGGACCGGCTGCACACGGGGCGGCGGACGGCCTACGACCGGGAGCTGATGACGCAGGGCGCGGGGAACGCGGTGTGCGGGCTGCTGGGAGCGCTGCCCATGACGGCGGTGATCGTGCGGAGCGCGGCTGGGGGTACCCCGTTCGGGGGAGTGCAGGCGGGGGCCAGGACCAAGGCCTCACGGCTGCTGCACGGGGTGTGGCTGCTGGTCTTCACCGTGGTGCTGCCCGGGATGCTCGGGCTGATCCCGGTGGCGGCGCTGGCCGCACTGCTGGTGCACGCCGGGTGCAGGCTCGTGCCCGTGCGGGAGGTGCGGTCGCTGTGGCGGGGGCACCGGGGCGAGGCGCTCGTGCTCGGGGTGACGGCGGTGGCGATCGTCGTGGGAAACCTCTTCGAGGGCGTGCTGGTGGGGCTGGCGCTGGCCGTGGCCAAGACGGCGTGGGACGTCAGCCATGTGCACGTGGAGATCGAGGACCGGGGGGAGGCGGGGATCGTCGTACAGGTGCTGGGGCATGCCACGTTCCTGCGGCTGCCGAAGCTGCTGGACGCGTTGGAGGCGCTGCCGCGGGACCGTGTCGTGCGGCTGGAGCTGGGCGGGCTGCGGCATCTGGACCACGCGTGCGAGGCGGCCCTGGAGGGGTGGGCCGCGGCGCGGGGTCAGGGGTTGACGGCGACCAGCAGCTCGACGTCGTAGGTCTCCTCGACGGTTCCGTCCGGGAAGAGCTCCAGCAGGATCCGCCGCTCCTCGGTGAGGAAGACGCCCGCGTGTTCCTCACCCGCGACCAGGAACATCGAGTGGCTGCCGATGTTGGCGAGGTGGGTGTCGAGGGGCACGCGGCGGCTCCAGCGGACCACGCGGTGGGCGAAGTCCAGGCGGCCGCTGGGGTCGGCCAGGGCGGACCGGGCCCCGCTGCCGTTCACCTCGACGGCCGGGTGGGCGCCGTAGTCCTTGAAGTGTTCCGCGACTCGGCCGACCTGTCCGGCGATCCACGCGACGTCGAGGGCGTAGGTGTTCCACCACAGCGCCAGCGCCCCGCCCGGGCGCAGCACGCGAAGGGCCTCCGGGACCGAGCGGGCGACGTCGGTCCAGTGCCAGGACTGGGCGTAGGTCAGGAAGTCGACGGAGTCCGTGAGGAGGGGGAGGTCGTTGCCGTCTCCCCTGACGACCGGTATGCCGGGGTGGGTCCGACGGAACTGCTCGGCCATGCCGTCACCGGGTTCGACCGCGGCGACCTCGGCGCCCCGGGCGTGCATCAGCGCGGTCGCGATCCCGGTACCGGCTCCGACGTCGGCGACCCGGGCTCCTGCCAGGGCACGGCCGGCGAGTTCCTCGACGGCGTCGAAGAGGGCGGGCGGGTAGGAGGGGCGGTTGGCGGCGTACTGGGCCGCGGCCGCGTTGAAGGAGTGGGCCCGGGTGGTGTGGGAGGAGGCGGTCATAGGGCCATGGTGGCGGGAGTGGGGGTGACGAGCGGTGAGTTTTCGGTGAGAAGCGCCCTGAAGGAGAAGCACTCTTGAAGGGAGGCGGGGTTGTGTCGAGGTGCGGCTCCGCCGCGTGAGCGCGACCAGCCACGCGGGCCCCGCGGACGCGTGAGGGCGGCACGCGGCAACTCTCAGCGGCGACGTTTCTTCTTCGACGGGTTCCCGGTACGGCGTGCGCCCTGCTTCTCGTACCGCCGGAGCGCCTCCTCGTGCTCCTCCCGATGGAGCTTCTCCCCCGGTGCCTCCATGAGGGAGCGGAGGAAATAGGCGAGCAGGGATCCGACGAACCCGATGGCGAGCAGGCCGCGAAGAGAGGCCTGGCGGTCGGGGTCGGGGCGCTTGCCGAAGCCGTCCCAGGTGTTGCGGAAGGCCAGCGCGCTGCAGATGGCGAACATCGCGATGACGAGGACGGTCACGAAGCTGCCGGTGTCGGCGATCTGGAGACCCTCGTAGGCGAAGCGGAGGACCAGACAGGAGGCGACGGCGGCGGCGAGGGAGCCGAGCGAGGCACCGACGCGGCGGGGAGCGTAGCCGTTGTCGTGGTCCACCCAGGTCGTGCCGAAGAAGCGGATCGGTTCGGGGCGGGGGCCGCCCGCTGGGGAGCCCGCGGATGTGTCCTGGGTGCCGGATTCGTCGCTCACGGGACGATTATGGCTCCGGGACGAGGGCGGGCTCCCTCCGGGGATCAGGTCGTGGATCAGGTCGTGGATCAGGAGCAGCGCGAGGCCACGTAGCCGTCGCTGCCGGTGAGCACATAGGCGTCCGAGACGAACTCGCCGTTGGCGATGTTGTCCCAGATGTTCGAGGTGCCGTAGGGGCCGGCCACCGAGGTGCCCGGCGTCTGGCAGTAGATCGGGATCTGGGCGCCCTCGGGCAGGACACGGGCGATGCTGTACTGCGTGCCGGGGCCCCGGCGGACGTTGAGGCGGTAGCCCGGCGCGACCGAGTAGTAGTGCACGGCCGCGGTCACGGCAGCGGCCGCCGTGACGGTCTGGCTCTCGCCGCCCTCGATCTCTTCGGCACGGTCAACAGACATGGTGTTCCTCCCCCGTTGATCCCCATGACTGCCATGGGGTCCCGTTGATTCCCCTAAATCACGCCATGAAACACATGTACGCAACTCGCACGCGGAGACTAGCAAGCCGCCTCTGTCTCGTACGAGTCATCGACTAGGCTCCGTGCGTCGCGCGCGCGGACGATCAGCACGGGGGTGGTTCCATGGCGCCACAGGGCAACACCGGAGCGGGCGCGGAAGCGGAACTTCCCGAGTACGCCGGTCACTACCGGCTGGAGTCATGCCTCGGCTCCGGCGGCATGGGTGTCGTGCACGTCGCCCGCAGCACCTCGGGGATGAAGCTCGCGGTGAAGGTCGTACACGCGGAGTTCGCCAGGGATCCCGAGTTCAGGGGGCGTTTTCGGCAGGAGGTGGCCGCGGCGCGGAAGGTGAGCGGGGCGTTCACCGCGTCCGTCGTCGATGCCGATCCCGATGCCGAACGGCCCTGGATGGCCACGCTGTTCATTCCCGGGCCGACGCTCTCCGACGAGGTGAAGCGGAACGGCCCGATGGCGCCCGCCGAGCTGCGCCGGCTGATGGCCGGGCTCGCGGAGGCGCTGCGCGACATCCATCGGGTGGGTGTGGTCCACCGGGATCTCAAGCCGAGCAACGTGCTGCTTGCCGAGGACGGGCCGAAGGTCATCGACTTCGGCATTTCTCGGCCAAAGGACAGCGAACTGCGCACCGAGACAGGGAAGTTGATCGGGACTCCGCCGTTCATGGCGCCCGAGCAGTTCCGGCGGCCGCGGGAGGTCGGACCCGCCGCCGACATCTTCGCTCTCGGTTCGGTCATGGTGCACGCGGCGACCGGGCGCGGGCCGTTCGACTCCGACAGCCCGTACGTCGTCGCCTATCAGGTCGTGCACGACGAGCCGGACCTGACCGACGTACCGGCCAACCTCGCGCCGCTCATCGTGCGGTGCCTCGCCAAGGAGCCCGAGGACCGGCCCACGCCCGACGAGTTGATGCGCGAGCTGCGGTCCGTCGCTGCCTCGTACGACACACAGGCGTTCATACCGACGCAGCGCTCGGGTGACCAGCCGCGGCCCGAGCCCGAACCTGCCGAGCCGGAGCCTGCGGTGTCGCCGGTACGGCAGCCCGTACGACGGCTGCGCCGGGCTGTTCTGATCGGCGCCGGGGCACTCCTCCTCGTGGCGGGCGGTGTGTTCGCGTCGGTCCAGGCGCTCGGCGGCGACGACCCCGCGCCCGCGGACACCAGCACCCCGCAGGCCGGGGCGACCGGGTTCCGCGCCTGGGCGGCGAAGCCCGTGTCCGGCGGCAAGGGCACACCGCAGTGCTCGTACGGGGCGGAGAAGCTGCTGTGCGTCCGGGCGGGGCTGGTGTTCGCCCTCGACCCCTCGGACGGCCGCCTGCTGTGGCGCCACTCCGCCGACACGACCCGGTGGAGCGTCCCGCCGGTCCTGTCCGGTGGCCTGGTGCAGCCGCTGGCCGACAACGGCAGCCACCTGGAGGCGCTCGACCCCGCCACGGGCCGTACCCGCTGGCAGCGGGACGTGCCGACGTACAGCGGCATACGGCAGGTCGGCGGCATGCTCCTGCTCACCGGGGCGGACGGGACGGTGACCGGCGTGGACAGCGCGTCCGGCGACAGCAAGTGGAGCCGGAAGGTGCCGGGCCACAGCGCGCCGTCCTTCCTCGCCTTCACCGGAGATCCGCTGGCGTATCTGACGAGCACGTCGGACAGCCAGTCCAGCACCCGTGTCACCGCCGTGGACCCGGTCACGGGGGACGTGCGGTGGGACGAGGACCTCAAGGGTGCGCTGACGCCCGTGGGTTCCGCGGGCGGATCCGTCTTCTTCCTCTCCGTCGACCAGGTCTACGGCTATACGAAGGCCGTGGTCCGCTACACCCCCGAGTCCGGGGCGACGCGCACGGTGGCTCTGCCCGTGCCCCGTCAGGACACCCAGGCCACGGTGCACGGCCAGGTCGTCTATGTACTGGCCGCCGGCGGTGCCCTGGAGGCCGTCGACGTCGACGCACGGAAGCAGTTGTGGCACATCGAGACGTCCGTGAGCCGGGGTTCGGCCCCGGTCACCGACGGCAGCCGGGTCTTCCTCACCGCCGCCGACGGGCGGCTGCTGGCCGTGGACGCGCGCACGGGAACCCTCACCGGGCAGACACCGGCACGGCTCGGCACCAACGCGGACCGGGTGGCGGCGGCGCTGCCCCAGCCCTCCCTCGCCGATGGCCGTGTCTACGCCACCGCTCCCGACGGCACCGTCTTCGCCGTGGACGCGGGCGAGCCCTCGGAGTGGTGACGCCGTAGCCCCTCGGCCGACGGCAACAAAAAGGGGCCGCCCCCGAAGGGACGGCCCCGGGTGTCCCGGAGGGAACCTCAGCCCAGCTTCGACACGTCCCGCACCGCGCCCTTATCGGCGCTGGTGGCCATCGCCGCGTACGCCCGCAGCGCCGCCGAGACCTTGCGCTCGCGGTTCTTCGGGGCGTACACGCCGCCCAGAGCCGCCTCGCGACGCGCCAGTTCGGCGTCGTCGACCAGGAGCTCGATCGTGCGGGCCGGGATGTCGATGCGGATGCGGTCGCCGTCCTCGACGAGGGCGATGGTGCCGCCGGCCGCCGCCTCCGGGGAGGCGTGGCCGATGGAGAGACCGGACGTGCCGCCGGAGAAGCGGCCGTCGGTGACCAGGGCACAGGCCTTGCCGAGGCCGCGGCCCTTCAGGTACGAGGTCGGGTAGAGCATCTCCTGCATGCCGGGGCCGCCCTTGGGGCCCTCGTAGCGGATGACGACGACGTCGCCCTCCTTGACCTGCTGGGTGAGGATCTTCTGGACGGCCTCCTCCTGCGACTCGCAGACGACCGCCGGGCCCTCGAACCGCCAGATCGACTCGTCCACGCCGGCCGTCTTCACGACACAGCCGTCGACCGCCAGGTTGCCCTTGAGGACCGCCAGGCCGCCGTCCTTGGAGTACGCGTGCTCGGCCGAGCGGATGCAGCCCTCGGCCGCGTCCTCGTCCAGCGCCTCCCAGCGCTCGGACTGGGAGAAGGCCTCCGCCGAGCGGACGCAGCCCGGGGCGGCGTGCCACAGTTCCACGGCCTTCGGGGAGGGGGAGCCGCCGCGGACGTCCCACGTCTTCAGCCAGTCCCCGAGCGACGGGCTGTGGACCGAGTGGACGTCCTCGTTCAGCAGGCCCGCGCGGTGCAGTTCGCCGAGGAGGGCCGGGATGCCGCCCGCGCGGTGCACGTCCTCCATGTAGTACGTGCGGTTCTTCGCGACGTTCGGGGCGACCTTCGCGAGGCACGGGACCCGGCGGGAGACCGCGTTGATCTCGTCGAGGCCGAAGGGGACCTCCGCCTCCTGGGCCGCCGCCAGCAGGTGCAGGATCGTGTTGGTGGAGCCGCCCATGGCGATGTCCAGCGCCATCGCGTTCTCGAACGCCGCGAAGGTGGCGACGTTGCGCGGCAGGACCGTCTCGTCGTCCTGCTCGTAGTAGCGCCGGGTGATGTCCATGACCGTGTTCGCCGCGTCGACGTACAGCTGCTTACGGGCCGTGTGGGTGGCGAGGACCGAGCCGTTGCCGGGGAGGGAGAGACCGATGGCCTCGGTCAGGCAGTTCATCGAGTTGGCGGTGAACATGCCGGAACAGCTGCCGCAGGTCGGGCAGGCGTTCTCCTCGATACGAAGGATGTCCTCGTCGGAGATCTTGTCGTTGACGGCGTCGGAGATCGCGTCGACCAGGTCGAGCGTGCGGACCGTGCCGTCGACCAGCGTCGCGCGGCCGGACTCCATCGGGCCGCCGGAGACGAAGACCGTGGGGATGTTGAGCCGCAGCGCGGCGTTCAGCATGCCCGGGGTGATCTTGTCGCAGTTGGAGATGCAGATCAGGGCGTCGGCGCAGTGGGCCTCGACCATGTACTCGACCGAGTCGGCGATCAGGTCGCGAGAGGGGAGGCTGTAGAGCATTCCCCCGTGCCCCATCGCGATGCCGTCGTCGACGGCGATCGTGTTGAACTCGCGCGGGATGCCGCCGGCCTCGACGATCGCCTCGGAGACGATCCGGCCGACCGGCTGGAGGTGGGTGTGGCCCGGCACGAACTCCGTGAAGCTGTTGGCGACCGCGATGATCGGCTTACGGCCGATGTCCGCACCGGGTACACCGGAGGCGCGCATAAGGGCGCGGGCGCCCGCCATGTTGCGGCCGTGGGTGACTGTGCGGGACCTCAGCTCGGGCATCGTCGCTCGCTCCTTCAGACAGTTCTGGCTGCTATTGAGCGTACGCCGGTCATCCAGGGGCCGGGACGGGGTGTCCGGAATGCGGGATGCCGGTCTCGCCGTCAGGGACCGGTCAGATGGCCCTGCACCACCGGGGCCACCCTCGCGATGATCTCCTCGATGTCCGCCGACGCCAGCGGCTCCACCTTGATCACGTACCGGAGCATGGCCGTGCCCACGAGCTGCGCGGCCGCCAGCTCGGCCCGCAGCTCCCCGTCCGGCAGGTCCAGCTGGTCGGAGATGCGGCGCAGCAGCTGGGCGGCGACGAGCCGCCGGAAGACGGTGGCCGCGGTCTCGTTGTTCACTGCGGAGCGGACGATCGCCAGAATCGGCATGCGCGTCGCCGGGTTCTCCCAGACCCCGAACACGAAGCGGGTGAAGCGCTCTCCGACATCCTCCACAGGCCCCTCGGCGAGCGCGTCCGGCGCGCTCAGCGCGGGCGCCGCGGCGACCTCCACGGCCGCCTCGAAGACTTGCTCCTTGGTGCCGAAGTAGTGGTGGACCAGCGCAGAGTCGACGCCTGCGGCCTTGGCGATACCCCGCACGGACGTCTTCTCGTAGCCGCGCTCGGAGAACTCCTCCCGAGCCGCGGCGAGGATCCGGTCACGGGTGCCGGCCGCGTCCGATTCCGTACGACGGGGTCGGCCACGCTTCCGGGCGGTGACGTCGCTCACGGCCGGGGCACCGTCACGGCTGCTCGTGCCCGGGCCGCCCGCCGCGGGAGCGCCCTCACCGTTTCTCATCGTCGCGGCACCTTCATCGTCGCGGCACCTTCATCGCCGAGGCCAGATGGAGGCGGGTGAAGGCCAGGGCCTCGGCGAGGTCGGCCTCGCGTTCGGCGCCTGACATCGCGCGGCGGGTGTTGACCTCGATGACGACATGACCGTCGAAGCCGGTCAGCGCGAGGCGTTCCAGCAGCTCGGCGCAGGGCTGGTTGCCGCGCCCCGGCACGAGGTGCTCGTCCTTCGCGGACCCCCTGCCGTCGGCGAGGTGGACGTGGCCGAGCCGGTCCCCCATCCGGTCGACCATCTGCATCGCGTCGGTCCGGGAGGTCGCCGCGTGGCTGAGGTCGATGGTGAAGTGCCGGTAGTCGTCCTTGGTGACGTCCCAGTCGGGGGCGTAGGCGAGCATCTCGCGGTCGCGGTAGCGCCAGGGGTACATGTTCTCGACGGCGAACCGTACGTCCGTCTCGTTCGCCATGCGCCAGATCCCGCTGACGAAGTCGCGGGCGTACTGGCGCTGCCAGCGGAACGGCGGGTGCACGACGACCGTGCTCGCCCCGAGCTTCTCGGCAGCCGCCTGGGCGCGCTGGAGCTTGACCCAGGGGTCTGTCGACCACACGCGCTGCGTGATGAGCAGGCAGGGGGCATGCACGGCGAGTACGGGGATGCCGTGGTAGTCGGAGAGGCGGCGCAGGGCTTGGATGTCCTGGCTGACCGGGTCGGTCCACACCATGACCTCGACGCCGTCGTATCCGAGGCGTGCGGCGATCTCGAAGGCCGTCGCCGTCGACTCCGGGTAGACCGAGGCCGTCGAGAGGGCGACCTTCGCGTCCGGGATCCGTACGACTGGTTCTGCCACGGTCGTCAGCCTAAAGGGTTCGCAGGGGTGGGTGTGGGGCGCCTATTCGCCGTTGTGGTGTTTGCCACGGGAGCGGGTGCGGGTGCGTTGTGGCTTGTCGCGCCCCGCGGTGGAGCCGCAGATCGACACAGCCCCGCGCCTCTACAAGCTCTCCGCTGAACCCATGTGGTCAAGCCGACGCAGGATCACGCCCTCCCTGAGCGCCCAGGGGCAGATTTCCACCGTCTCCACCCCGAACAGGTCCATCGCGCCCTCCGCCACCAACGCGCCGGCCAGGAGTTGGTTCGCCCGGCCCTCCGAGACGCCCGGCAACTCCGACCGCTGCTCCGTCGTCATGCCCGCCAGCCTCGGGACCCAGGCCTCCAGGGACTCGCGCTTGAGTTCGCGCTGGACGTAGAGGCCCTCGGTGGAGCGGGCGGCGCCTGCCAGGCGGGCCAGCTGCTTGAAGGTCTTCGACGTGGCGACCACGTGGTCGGGGGCGCCGAAGCGGCTGAACTCGCCGACCGTGTGAGCGATCTGGGCACGGACGTGACGCCGCAGGGCCCGTATGGCGTCCGGCTCCGGGGGGTCGCCGGGGAGCCAGCCCGCGGTGAGGCGGCCCGCGCCGAGCGGCAGGGAGACCGCCGCGTCCGGTTCCTCGTCGATGCCGTAGGCGATCTCCAGGGAGCCGCCCCCGATGTCGAGGACCAGGAGCTTGCCGGCCGACCAGCCGAACCAGCGGCGGGCGGCGAGGAAGGTGAGGCGGGCCTCCTCGGCGCCGGTGAGGACCTGGAGTTCGACGCCGGTCTCGGCCTGCACGCGCGCGAGGACGTCGTCGGCGTTGCTGGCCTCGCGGACGGCGGAGGTGGCGAACGGGAGCAGGTCCACGACGCCCTTGTCCTCGGCGGCCTGGAGCGCGTCGTTGACGACCGAGACCAGTTTCTCGACGCCCTCGGGACCGATCGCCCCGGCCTCGTCGAGGAGTTGGGCAAGGCGCAGTTCCGCCTTGTGCGAGTGCGCGGGCAGGGGGCGTGCGCCGGGGTGCGCATCCACCACCAGGAGGTGCACCGTGTTCGATCCCACGTCGAGGACACCGAGTCTCATGGAGGGCACGCTACTGCCAGCTGGGCGTTCGGCTGTCTCCGGAGGGGCCTTGGGCGACTTACCCTGGACACGTGCCAAAGACGAAAAAGGTGAAGGACGACAAAACGGCCGAATCTTCCGGCGGTCCTTCGCGGGTGAAGCCATCGAAGCAGTCACGGAAGGCTCTGAGGGCCGACGAGAAGGGGCTCGACTTCGCGCGCGCGTGGGTGGAGTTCCCGGATCCGGCGGACGACGAGCAGGTCTTCCGGTGCGATCTGACATGGCTGACCTCTCGGTGGAACTGCATCTTCGGCAGCGGCTGCCAGGGCATCCAGGCGGGCCGGGCGGACGACGGGTGCTGCACGTTGGGTGCCCACTTCTCCGACGAGGACGACGAGAAGCGGGTCGCCGGGCATGTGGCGCGACTCACTCCGGAGATCTGGCAGCACCACGACGAGGGCACGCGGAACGGCTGGACCTCTCTGGACGAGGACGGCGACCGGCAGACCCGGCCCTTCCAGGGCTCCTGCATCTTCCAGAACCGTCCCGGCTTCGCGGGCGGCGCGGGCTGCTCACTGCACATCCTGGCCCTGAAGGAGGGCCGCGAGCCGCTGGAGACCAAGCCGGACGTCTGCTGGCAGCTCCCGGTGCGACGGACGTACGAGTGGATCGACCGGCCCGACGACACGCGCGTGCTGCAGGTGTCGATCGGCGAGTACGACCGGCGCGGCTGGGGTCCGGGCGGCCACGACCTGCACTGGTGGTGCACCTCGGCGACCTCGGCGCACGGCGCAGGCGACCCGGTGTACGTGTCCTACCGCCCCGAGCTGATCGAGCTGATGGGCAAGGCGGGCTACGACCGCCTGGTCGAACTGTGCGAGGAACGCCTGGCCTCCCAGCTGCCCCTGCTGGCACCGCATCCGGCGGATCCGGTCGGCTGAGCGCTGGGCGGGGAGCGGCGGCGCCGGGGGCGTGGGTTCCGGTCTCGGCGCGGGGCGACGGGGGCTGGTGACGGGAGCCGCGGGATCCCATGTGTGCTGGGGGTGACGGGACGGACGGCGCCCAGGCGTGCGGCGTGACGGGCCGCGGGATCCCAGCCATAGGGGGCCGGCCGTAGGGGGGCGACGCGCACCGACGGTCCCGGAGCGTGGGCGCGCGGTGGTCGATGAAGGCTCCCTCTGCCGTGGAACGCGCTCCGGCGGCGACGGAACCGCCGGGCGACACCGCACACGACGCGCACCCCGGGTCCGGCATTCCTCGACCGGCACGCATGACGACCGGCGTCCTTCGCCCCACTCCCCTCCACCGGCACCCCTAGGCATCGGCTAGGTCTGGGTCGGGCTCGGGTCGCCGCCGTCCGCCTGCGGGGGTGTCGCGCTCGGTGGGTCGGACGGTGCGGGGGGTGTCGGGGTCGGATCAGGATCCGGGGACGAGGGCGGTGGGTCGCTGGGTGTGGGGTCCGACGGCGGTGAGGCCGTGGCGCTGGGGCCGGGACCGGGCGGGGCAGCCGTCGGAACGCCGGGGGTGGCCGGGGCGGTCGGTGCGGGTGCCGTGCCGTAGCCCTGGATGGTGACGACGGCGCCGGCCGGTGAGATCGCCACACGCGCGCTCCAGGGGCCGGACGGCTCGCGAAGGTGGTCGACGTACACCTTGATCGTCAACGACCCGCCGGGTTTCAGGGTTCCCGAGGACTGGCTGAGGTAGAGCCAGGAGGCCCCCGTGACGGCCGACCAGCGGACCGGGGCGTCGCCGGTCGCGGTGAGGGTGACCAAGGTGGTGTCGCCGCTGTTGTCGGCGGCGACCTGGAGGTGTCCGGCGCCCTTCTTGTCGGCGCCTGCGACACTGACGACCCCCACGGAGACATCGGGGCTGCCGTCCTTGGCGAAACGGGGGCCGGCTTCGACGGACGCGTTGCCCGCGTTCTCGTAGCCGCCGCTCGCCGTCTCGCCGTCCGGGGTACCGGGGGCGTGCGCCTGGCTGGCACTGGCGGAGTGGCCTTCGGCGCCCTCGCCTGGGCCGCCCCGGTAGGCGGCCCACAGGGCGAGCACGGGAGCGGCCACCACGGTGGCGACGACGGTCGTGGTGACGGCACGCGCGCGGAGCCGGTCGCGACGGGCGGCTCGGTCCTTGGGGTCCATCGGAAAGCCGCGCCGGTCGAAACGGGGCACGGCGGCGCCACGCGCGCGTGGATGGCGCGCGAGTGCCATGTGCAGGGCCGCGCGCGGAGCTTCGAGGACGGGGAGCTCGGCCGGCGTGGTCATGGCGCCGGGCCAGCGGCCCGGGATCGCCCGCTCGGCGCTGCGCCGGCAGCGCGGGCAGTCGTCGACGTGCCTCACGAGCTCGCGGCGCAGTGCGGAGCTCAGCACGAACTGGTTGTCGCCGGTGAGCCGGGCCACGCTCGGGCAGTCGCCGGTCTCGACGACGGCGAGGGCCGCGCGGGTGCGCTCGACCTCGCAGGCGGCGGAGGCGAGCAGTTCGCGGGTGCCTGCGAGGTCCATGCCGAGGACGGCGGCGACCTCGTGGGCGGCGAGGTGGTGGCGTACGGCGAGTTCGAGCGCCTCGCGCTGCTCGGGGGTCGTACCGGCCGCCTCCGGCCAGGCCAGCAGGGCGAGTTCGCGGCGCCGCCCCTCCTGGGCCTCCTCGGAGACCGGGGGTTCGGCCGGCTCCTGGGCGGCTCCGTGGCGTCCCGCCGCGTGCGTGGCCTGACGTTTCTGCTTGGCCTCGGCCAGCTTGCGCAGACAGGCCCAGCGGGCCAGCGCGTACAGCCAGGACCTGCGGTCGCCGTCCGCGTCCGGGCCGCCGCGCTTCTCGGCGAGCGCGAGGACGTCGCCGAGGGCCGCGGTCGCCGTCTCGTGGTCGCACAGCACGGACACGCAGTAGGTGAACAGTCCGTCCAGGTACGGCTCGTAGCGCGCGAGCGGCCGCTGCGCCAGCGTGCGCGCGGCACCGCGGTCGCGCTCCTCCCGTTGCGCGCGGTGCGCGCCGATGGTGCGGGTCGAGGTCTCCGGACTGCTGCTCGTCATCCGTGGACCGTAGGGGGCGGAAGATGGTCCCTTCCTGCGCCTTGAGCACTTTTACTCCGTACGGGTGAAACGATCCCTCAATAGGGGACAGGAACCCCCGATTCCGTGGCTCGTTCCCTATGGACCGTTGCCGGTTCCCGTACCGGCGTGCGGGTCGAGGGGCGGGCGGCGGCCGGGTTGTCAGTGGCGGGGACCGCGTTGTCAGTGGCGGCGGTTACGGTTCGTGCATGGCTGCCCGTACGAAGTCCGCCAAGGAGCGTCCGTCCTACCGCTGCACCGAGTGCGGCTGGCAGACGGCCAAATGGCTCGGTCGCTGCCCCGAGTGCCAGGCCTGGGGGACGATCGAGGAGTACGGCGCGCCCGCGGTCCGTACGACGACCCCGGGCCGCGTCACCACCTCCGCCGTGCCCATCGGCCAGGTCGACGGCCGCCAGGCCACCGCCCGTTCCACCAGCGTCCCCGAGCTGGACCGGGTGCTCGGCGGCGGTCTCGTGCCCGGCGCGGTGGTGCTCCTCGCGGGCGAGCCCGGCGTCGGCAAGTCCACGCTGCTGCTCGACGTGGCGGCCAAGTCGGCGAGCGAGGAGCACCGCACGCTCTATGTGACCGGCGAGGAGTCCGCAAGCCAGGTCCGGTTGCGCGCCGACCGCATCGGCGCGATCGACGACCACCTGTATCTCGCCGCCGAGACCGACCTGTCCGCGGTCCTCGGACATCTGGACGCGGTGAAGCCGTCCCTGCTGATCCTCGACTCGGTACAGACGGTGGCCTCCCCCGAGATCGACGGCGCCCCCGGCGGCATGGCCCAGGTGCGCGAGGTGGCCGGGGCACTGATCCGGGCCTCCAAGGAGCGCGGGATGTCGACCCTCCTTGTGGGCCATGTCACCAAGGACGGCGCGATCGCGGGCCCGCGCCTCCTGGAGCATCTCGTGGACGTGGTCCTCAGCTTCGAGGGCGACCGGCACGCGCGACTGAGGCTCGTCCGGGGCGTCAAGAACCGCTACGGCGCCACCGACGAGGTCGGCTGCTTCGAACTGCACGACGAGGGCATCACGGGCCTCACCGACCCGAGCGGACTTTTCCTGACACGTCGTGCCGAACCGGTTCCCGGCACCTGCCTCACCGTCACCCTGGAGGGTCGGCGCCCCCTGGTGGCCGAGGTGCAGGCGCTCACCGTCGACTCGCAGATCCCCTCGCCCCGGCGTACGACGTCGGGCCTTGAGACCTCGCGGGTCTCGATGATGCTCGCCGTCCTTGAGCAGCGTGGCCGGATCAGCGCGCTCGGCAAGCGGGACATCTACTCCGCGACGGTCGGTGGCGTAAAGCTTTCGGAACCCGCCGCGGACCTCGCGGTCGCCCTCGCCCTGGCGTCGGCGGCCAGTGACACCCCGCTGCCCAAGAACCTCGTCGCGATCGGCGAAGTGGGCCTCGCGGGCGAGGTCAGACGGGTCACGGGCGTCCAGCGCAGGCTCTCCGAAGCACACCGTCTGGGCTTCACGCACGCGCTCGTACCGGGCGATCCCGGCAAGGTCCCGCCCGGCATGAAGGTCCTGGAAGTGGCGGACATAGGGGACGCTCTGAGGGTCCTTCCGCGCTCGCGTCGGCGAGAGGCCCCACGGGACGAGGAGGACCGCCGGTAGACTTTGCCCTGGTCTCGCCCGTCCGTACGAACCGAATGTGCTGGACGGGAGCACCCCAGACCCGCGACCGGAGGAGAGCAGTGGCAGCCAACGACCGGGCGGCAGCTCCCGGAAAGTCCGGTGGGAGTGCCGGTTCCGATGGCCTGATGCGCGCCTCCCTGAGCGCCGTGGCCCCCGGCACCGCCCTGCGCGACGGCCTTGAGCGGGTGCTGCGCGGCAACACCGGCGGACTCATCGTGCTCGGCTTCGACAAGACGGTGGAGACGATGTGCACGGGCGGTTTCGTCCTGGATGTCGAGTTCGCGGCCACGCGGCTGCGTGAGCTGTGCAAACTGGACGGCGGCATCGTGCTCTCGTCCGACCTGTCGAAGATCCTGCGGGCGGGCGTTCAGTTCGTGCCCGACGCGACGATCCCGACGGAGGAGACGGGCACCCGGCACCGCACCGCGGACCGCGTGAGCAAGCAGGTCGGCTTCCCGGTCGTCTCCGTCTCCCAGTCGATGCGTCTCATCGCCCTCTACGTCGACGGCCAGCGCCGCGTCCTGGAGGACTCGGCGGCGATCCTGTCCCGCGCCAACCAGGCCCTGGCGACCCTGGAGCGCTACAAGCTGCGCCTCGACGAGGTCGCCGGCACGCTCTCCGCACTGGAGATCGAGGATCTCGTCACGGTCCGGGACGTCTCGGCCGTGGCCCAGCGGCTGGAGATGGTCCGCCGGATCGCCACCGAGATCGCCGAGTACGTGGTCGAACTCGGCACCGACGGCCGCCTCCTGGCCCTCCAGCTCGACGAACTGATCGCGGGCGTGGAGCCGGAGCGTGAGCTGGTGGTCCGCGACTACGTCCCCGAGCCCACCGCGAAACGCTCCCGCACGGTCGACGAGGCCCTCTACGAGTTGGACGCCCTGACCCACGCGGAGCTCCTGGAACTCCCCACGGTGGCCCGCGCCCTGGGCTACACCGGCTCCCCCGAGGCGATCGACTCGGGCGTCTCGCCCCGAGGCTTCCGCCTGCTGGCCAAGGTCCCCCGTCTGCCGGGCGCGATCATCGACCGCCTGGTGGAGCACTTCGGCGGCCTTCAGAAGCTGCTGGCGGCCAGTGTCGACGACCTCCAGACGGTGGACGGGGTCGGCGAGGCAAGGGCAAGGAGCGTTCGGGAGGGCCTGTCCAGGCTGGCGGAGAGCTCCATCCTGGAACGGTACGTCTGAGGGCTTTTTCCTTTAGCGGCGCGGGGACTGCGCGATCAGCCCGGCCAGGCCGCAGACGACCGACAACCGTCCGCGGCACCCCCTTAGTCGTCCTTAGTCGTCCTCCAACACGAACGAAGCCTGAGCCGTGGCGTATCCGGGCGCCTTGACCTCCACCAAGTACGTGCCAGAACCCGCCGCCCCCGCAGCCGGCGTCGCACACTGCGGAGCACTCGGCTTGCGATCCCACTTCACGGTGTAGGTGATGCTGCTGCCGGCCGGGGCCCGATAGACCAGGTTGCCCGCGGTCGCAGGACAGTCGGCGGACGACCAGTACGTGTCGTCCTCTCCGGCCTGAGTGATCGTCAACACCGCGTTCTTGGGCCCGAGGTCAACCTTGCAGTCACTTCCGGAGGAGTTCGTCGCGGTCAGCAACAGGGTGGGCGTCTGCTCGGGGTCATAGGCATTGCGCTGACTCCGCAGGGTCAACTTCACAACGCTCGCGGTGCAGTTGGGCAGCGTGGTGCTCGCCGGGAGGGTGTCGTTGCGCCCGACCCCGGTACCCGCCCCCGTGCCCGTACCCGAAGCGCCCTCGCTGCCGACGCCGCCCGCCCCGGCGGAGCCACCCGTGCCCGAACCGTCACCGGAACCCGCGCTCGACCCCGAACCGCCGGTGTCGCCTCCGGTGTCCCCACCGGTCGTCGACTCGTCGCGTCCGCCCGGCGCTTGACTGATCGCAGGCCCGGAACCGGACGGTCCGGGGGTGATCGTCGAGGGTGAGGGATTCTTGCCGTTGGACCCGTCGGCGCCGTTCTTGTTGCCTCCGCCGCCGGAGCTGACGATCCACGCGATCAGCAGCGCCAGCACGGCGAGGACGGACAGCATGACGGTCCTCCGTCGCCAGTAGATGGAGGAGGGAAGCGGCCCGACCGGATTGCGCAGAGATCCCACGGCGCAAACTGTACGAGAGATCGGCGAGTTCACCGCGCTCACCCGCCGCCAAGCGTCACAACTTTTCCGGATCATCATTCCGGCAACGGCCCTCCCACCCCCGCTCTTTCGTCGGATGTGGCACGTGACGATCGCGGGGCGTGACCGTATCGGCCCGTCGCCTACGGTCGCACCCACGCATCCGACGGTGGCGACGAGCAGCGTCGGGGCGCGCGCACACCGTGCAGCAGGGCGGGGGCACGGCGGTCAGGCTCAGCACGGCCGCCGGCCCGAGAGCCGCCGTCCGACGCTCTCGGGCCACCGCAACCGCCGCGGCCGGCACGCCGAGCCCGGCCGACCGGGGCCACGAGGCGCGCGGTCCGTCGAGGGGCAGGGGCGTTCCGTCCGGCCGAGGCCGCAAGCGCGTGGCCCGGTCGTGCTGCTGTCGATCGTCAGGTCCCGCGGCCCCGAGGGGTGGCGGTACGCCCGTATCGGCACCCGGCCATGGCAGGATCGGAAGGCCATGACTGCGCCCACGAAGCCCCCGCACAGCAGCCCCGCCGACGGCACCTCCGGCGCTCCGCCCGGCGCCCCTGTCGGAGCGGGCCTGCACGCCCCTGTCATCGACTGGTTCGACGAGCACGCCCGGGATCTGCCCTGGCGGCGGCCCGAAGCCGGGCCGTGGGGGGTGATGGTCAGTGAGTTCATGCTCCAGCAGACGCCTGTCAGCCGGGTGCTGCCGGTCTACGAGCAGTGGCTCGCCCGATGGCCGCGTCCTGCCGATCTGGCCGCGGAGGCGCCCGGTGAGGCCGTGCGCGCCTGGGGCCGGCTCGGGTATCCGCGCCGGGCGCTGCGGCTGCACGGAGCCGCGGTCGCCATAACGGAGCGGCACGGCGGTGACGTACCGGCGGAGCACGCGCAGCTGCTCGCGCTGCCCGGGATCGGCGAGTACACGGCCGCCGCCGTCGCCTCGTTCGCGTACGGGCAGCGGCATGCCGTGCTGGACACCAATGTGCGGCGGGTGTTCGCGCGGGCGGTGACCGGCGCGCAGTATCCGCCGAACGCCACCACCGCCGCCGAACGCAGGCTCGCCCGTGCCCTGTTGCCGGAGGACGAGGAGACCGCGGCGCGCTGGGCGGCCGCGTCCATGGAGCTCGGCGCGCTCGTCTGCACGGCCAAGAACGAGACCTGTCAGCGCTGCCCCATCGCCGCGCAGTGCGCCTGGCGGCTCGCGGGCAAGCCGGAGCACGACGGGCCGCCGCGGCGCGGACAGACGTACGCCGGTACCGACCGCCAGGTCCGGGGCAAGCTGCTCGCCGTACTGCGGGAGGCCCACGCGGCCGTTCCGCAGGCGGCCCTGGACCGGGTGTGGCACGAGCCGGTGCAGCGGGCGCGGGCGCTGGACGGTCTGGTCGCGGACGGGCTCGTGGAGCCCCTCCCGGGTGGTTTGTATCGGCTGCCGTTGACATAGCCCGACGGGAAGCCAACCGGCAAATCCCCCTGAACCAGAGCGAATCATCGCGCCGGTTTACCCCTTTTCGACTTCCGTTACACAACCGACGGACAGCCGAGTGCCAGCCGCGCGCTGCTCCGCACAGCCCCGTGACAACCGCTCCGTAGCTTCATTGCCATGCCGCACAGAAGGCGGCACACAAGCGATGAAACCGGCAGCCGACTGCCGGAACGGGGATCAGGAGGCGGTCTACATGGCGCAGGGCGAGGTGCTCGAGTTCGAGGAGTACGTCCGCACCCGGCAGGACGCGCTGCTGCGCAGCGCACGCCGTCTGGTCCCGGACCCGGTCGACGCGCAGGACCTGCTCCAGACGGCGCTCGTACGGACGTACGGCCGTTGGGAGACCATCGAGGACAAGCGGCTCGCGGACGCCTATCTGCGCCGGGTGATGATCAACACCCGTACGGAGTGGTGGCGGGCGCGGAAGCTGGAGGAGGTCCCGACCGAGCAGCTGCCGGACGCGTGTGTGGACGACTCCACCGAACAGCACGCCGACCGCGCCCTGCTGATGGACGTCATGAAGGTGCTCGCCCCCAAGCAGCGCAGTGTCGTGGTGCTGCGACACTGGGAGCAGATGTCCACGGAGGAGACGGCCGCCGCCCTCGGCATGTCGGCCGGAACGGTCAAGAGCACGCTGCACCGGGCGCTCGCCCGGCTCCGCGAGGAGCTGGAGGCCCGCGACCTGGACGCACGCGCGCTGGAGCGTGAGGAGCGGGAGCGTTGCGCGGCGGCCTGACCGAACACGGGCCCACCCGGCCGGATCCGACTCCGGTGCGGGGGATCTTGCAGGCGGCGAGCACGGTGGTGATCGTGCTCGCCGCCCTTGCCCTGTTCGCCTCCGCCTGCGCCACCGGCGGCACCGGCACCCGTGACGAGGGCCCGGCGCACGCGGTCGCGAAGGCCGGCGCCTCGCCCTCGGCCACGCCGTCCGCCCTGGCCTCCACGCGCCTGGACCGCAGGGCCGCGGTGGCCCTCCTCCAGTCGGACCCGAAGGTCTCCGCCGCGGTCAAGCACGACCTGAAGCCCTGTGTCGCCGACCAGTACCCGGTCGACCTCTTCTACGGCGACCTGACCGGCGGCTCGGCCGACGACCTCGTCGTCAACGTGGTGACCTGTGCGGATCTCGTGGGTGTCGGATCGTACGTGTATCGCAAGGAGGACGGTTCATACCAGAATGTCTTCCAGACCGAGGAGCCTCCGGTCTACGCCGAGATCGACCGCGGCGATCTGGTGGTGACCAAACAGGTGTACGAGAAGGGTGACCCGGTGTCGGACCCGTCCGGCGAGAACGTGATCACGTACCGCTGGGCCACGGGGAAGTTCACCGCGGTGTACCGGACGCACAGCGACTACAGCAGCGTCGTCGGCACGGATCCGACGCCGGTGCCCGACAGCTGACGTACGGCATGGTCCGCCGGCGTACGGCGTGAACCGATGGGGCCGCGAGGAACGATCCCCCAGTGACCGCAATGACACCGAAGAGTGAGAGCACCCGGATGGCAGACCAGACCCACGTGCTGTTCGTCGAGGACGATGACGTCATCCGCGAGGCCACCCAACTCGCCCTGGAGCGGGACGGCTTCGCGGTCACCGCCATGCCCGACGGGCTGTCGGGCCTTGAGGCGTTCCGCTCCGACCGCCCCGACATCGCCCTGCTGGACGTCATGGTCCCGGGCCTGGACGGGGTCAGCCTGTGCCGCCGTATCCGCGACGAGTCCACCGTGCCGGTGATCATGCTGTCGGCGCGCGCCGACTCGATCGACGTGGTGCTCGGTCTGGAGGCCGGAGCCGACGACTATGTGACCAAGCCGTTCGACGGTGCCGTCCTGGTCGCCCGGATCCGCGCGGTGCTGCGCCGCTTCGGGCACGCGGGCGGAGGCGACCGGTTCGAGGAGAGCGCGGGTGCCGACGCCGGGGGCGTACTGACCTTCGGGGAGTTGGAAGTCGACACCGAGGGCATGGAGGTCCGCAGGGCCGGGCAGCCGGTGGCGCTCACCCCGACCGAGATGCGGCTGCTCCTGGAGTTCTCCTCCGCGCCGGGCACGGTCCTGTCCCGCGACAAGCTGCTTGAGCGGGTGTGGGACTACGGCTGGGGCGGTGACACCCGGGTCGTCGACGTCCATGTGCAGCGGCTGCGGACGAAGATCGGCCAGGACCGGATCGAGACGGTCCGCGGCTTCGGCTACAAGTTGAAGCCCTGAGCAGGGGGACCTGGGGTATGCGGGGGATCCTTCGGAGCCCGGTGACAGAACGCGTGGCCGTGCGGACGGGGCTGCGGTGGAAGCTCAGCGCGGCCATCGCGCTCGTCGGCGCGCTGGTGGCGATCGCGCTCAGCCTGGTCGTGCACAACGCGGCGCGCGTCTCGATGCTGGACAACGCCCGCGACCTCGCCGACGAGCGGATCCGGATCGCCCAGCGCAACTACGAGCTGACCGGCAAGCCCAACTTCCCCAGCATCGCGGTCGACGACTCCCGGCTGCCGCCCGCGCTGCGCGAGAAGGTCGAGGAGGGCCGCCGGGCGACCTACGTCTCCGACCGGCCCGACCGGGGGCCGGACATCTGGGCGGCCGTCCCGGTCAAGGGCGGCCATGTGCTGTCCCTGCACACCGGGTTCACCGACCGCAGCACCGACATCCTCAAGGACCTCGACCAGGCCCTGGTGATCGGCTCCATCGCGGTGGTCCTCGGCGGCAGCGCGCTCGGTGTGCTCATCGGCGGCCAGCTGTCACGGCGGCTGCGCAAGGCGGCGACCGCGGCCCACCAGATGGCCAGGGGCGAGACGGACGTCCGGGTGCGGGACGCGATCGGCGGGGTCGTACGGGACGAGACCGACGACCTCGCGAGCGCGGTGGACGCCATGGCGGACGCACTCCAGCAGCGGCTGGAGGCGGAGCGCCGGGTCACGGCGGACATCGCGCACGAGCTGCGGACGCCGGTGACGGGCCTGCTCACAGCCGCGGAACTGCTGCCTCCGGGCCGGCCGACGGAACTGGTCCTGGACCGGGCGAAGGCCATGCGCACGCTCGTCGAGGACGTCCTGGAGGTGGCCCGCCTCGACGGTGCCTCCGAGCGGGCGGAGCTGCAGGACATCCTGCTCGGCGAGTTCGTGGCCCGGCGGGTGGCGGCCAAGGACCCGAAGATCGAGGTCCGTGTGGTGCACGAGTCGGAGGTCACGACCGATCCGCGCCGCCTGGAGCGCGTCCTGTTCAACCTCCTCGCCAACGCGGCCCGGCACGGCAAGCCGCCCGTCCAGGTCACCGTCGAGGGGCGCGTGATCCGGGTCCGCGACCATGGCCCCGGGTTTCCGGAGTGCCTCCTCGCCGACGGTCCGAGCCGCTTCCGCACGGGCAGCGCGGACCGGGCGGGGCACGGGCACGGGCTGGGTCTGACCATCGCGGCGGGCCAGGCAAGGGTCCTGGGCGCCCGGCTGACCTTCCGCAACGTACGTCCGGCAGGGGCACCGGAGGGCGTCCCGGCGGAGGGAGCGGTGGCCGTGCTGTGGCTTCCGGAGCACGCGCCTACGGCTACGGGGAGTTACCCGCTGTTGCCCTGACCGGCGGGCGGGTGAGGCGGGGCTCCGTCAGGTGGTTGCCACCATCAGCTCCTCTCCCCACCGAGATCCTGCCCCTGGGTCGGCGAGCCGCAGCCCGATCTCGTCCGTCAGCACATGCGGCGGGGGATCCGCGCGCACGTGCAGGGCCCGCCACAGCGCGACGCGTACGGCGGTGTGGTCCGCCGCGGCCAGGTCCTGGCCGGTGTGCGTCACGCCCAGTCCTTCGAGAAGTCCAGTTCCTCGCTGCGCTGGGTCAGCGAGAACCAGTTGCCGTTGTCGTCGCGGAAGATCGCCTCGATGCCGTACGGCCGCTCCTGCGGCTCCTGGATGAACTCCACCCCGCGCGCCCGGAACGTCTCGTAGTCGCCCCGGCAGTCGTCGGTACGGAACGCCCCCGCGCCCATCACGCCCTTGCCGACGAGTTTCTTCAGCGCCTCGGCGGACTCGGGGTCAAGGCCGGGACCGTCGAGGCTCATGAGGGCCAGTTCCACGCCGTGCTGCTCCTTGGCGCCGACGGTGACCCATGTCATCTCGCCCATCGCGACCTCGCTGCGCACCTCGAAGTCCAGCTTCTCGGTGAAGAACGCCTTCGTGCGCTGCTGGTCGAAGGTCCATACGGTGGTGATGCCCAGGCCCTGGATCATGCCTCTGCTCTCCTGTCGTCCGGGGGTTCGTCCTCGTCACCGTAGGCAGGGCCGGGGTCGGTCCGCTTCTTCAAAGTTGCGGTCCTCTCCGCGGCCTTCGCGGTGGGGAAGCCGCCGGCCCAGAGCATGGCGTAGCACCCGGGGATCAGGGAGGCGCCGCGGCCCACGTGCTTGCTCCGGTACTCGCTCGGGGTGAGACCGGTCCGTGCCTTGAACCGGGCGGAGAAGGTGCCGAGGCTGCTGAACCCGACCAGGTTGCAGATCTCGGTCACGCTCAGATCGGCCCCGCGCAGCATCTCCTCGGCACGCTCGATCCGCCGGTGCGTGAGGTACTGCCCGGGCGTCTCGCCGTACGCCTGCCTGAACGCCCGGATGAAGTGATACCGCGAGTACCCGGCATGCGCGGCCACGGTGTCCAGGTCGAGCTCGGGATCGGCCCAGTCACGGTCCATGGCGTCCTTGGCGAGCCGGAGCTGCCTCACCTTGTCCATAGGGCCGATGGTGGCAGACCCCGCCCGTCCGGCGTTCGAGGACGAGGCCCTTCTGGCCGACGGGGGTCTGGGGGCGCAGCCCCCGGCAACGGCCGCGCCCACGACGAAGGCCCCTCCCGGGGCGGACACCATCCGGGAGGGGCCTTCAGCTACAGGGTCGGCTCAGCTACAGGGTCGGCTCAGACCTCGACCAGCGGCGCCGGCGCCACGTCGTCGGCGGACTTCTGCGGCCCCGCCCCCTTGAGCGGCACCTCCTTGACGAACACCGCCGCGACGAGCGAGAGCACAGCGACCACCGCGCCGAGCAGGAACGCTGAGTGCGTACCCGCCGATACCGCGTACTGGTACGCCTCCCGCGCCGCCGTCGGCAGCTTCGCCAGGCTCGCCGCGTCCAGCTGCGCGGACTGCTCGGTCACCTTGGACCCCAGCGCCCCGGCCCGCTCGGACATGACGTGCTGGACCCGGTTGTTGAACAGCGCGCCCATGATGGCGACACCGAAGGAGGAGCCGAGCGTACGGAACAGGGTGGTGGACGAGGACGCGACGCCCATGTCCTTCATCTCCACGCTGTTCTGCGCGACCAGCATGGTGATCTGCATCAGACAGCCCATGCCGAGACCGACGACGGCCATGAACACACCGGAGGTGAACCGCGAGGTCCCGGTGTCCATCGTCGACAGCAGGTACAGCCCGATCACCATCAGGACACTGCCGAGGACCGGGAAGACGTAGTACCGGCCGCTGTTGGTGGTCACACGCCCCGCGACCATCGAGGTCACCAGCATCGCTCCCAGCATCGGCAGGAGCAGCAGACCGGAGTTGGTCGCGGACGCGCCCTGCACCGACTGCTGGTACAGCGGCAGGAAGAGGGTCGCGCCGAACATCACGAAGCCGGTGACGAAGCCGATGAGGGACATCAGGGTGAAGTTACGGCTGCGGAAGATGTGCAGCGGCACGATCGGCTCGGCGGCCTTGGTCTGCCAGAAGACGAAGCCGATGAGCGAGGCCACACCGATGCCGATCAGCTCCATGATCCGCGCGGACGTCCAGGCGTACTCCGTGCCGCCCCAGGTCGTGACGAGCACGATGGAGGTGATGCCGACGGTCAGCAGGGCGGCGCCCAGGTAGTCGATGCGAGCCTCGGACCGCTTCTTCGGCAGGTGCAGCACGACGCTGATCAGGCCGAGCGCGACGACACCGAGGGGCAGGTTGATGTAGAAGGACCAGCGCCAGCCCCAGTTGTCGGTGATGGTGCCGCCGACCAGCGGACCGCCGATCATCGCCAGCGCCATGACGCCGGCCATCATGCCCTGGTACTTGCCGCGCTCCCGCGGCGGGATCAGGTCGCCGATGATCGCCATGACACCGACCATCAGACCGCCGGCGCCGAGGCCCTGCACGGCCCGGAAGCCGATGAGCTGGCCCATGTCCTGGGCCATGCCGCTGAGCGCGGACCCGATCAGGAAGATCACGATCGAGGTCATGAAGGTGGCCTTGCGGCCGTACATGTCACCGAGCTTGCCCCAGATCGGGGTCGAGGCCGCGGTGGCGAGCGTGTACGCCGTCACCACCCACGACAGATGCTCAAGGCCGCCGAGCTCGCCCACGATCGTCGGCATCGCGGTGCCCACGATCATGTTGTCGAGCATCGCGAGCATCATGGTGATCATCAGCGCGAGCAGCACCACCCGCACGCTGCGCTGTGGCTTGTCCGGCTCCGTCTCGACTGTCTTTGTGTCCGCCATCGTTCCCACTCCCCTGAGGTGCTGCGGTACTTCCCCCGGCCGGAGCACTTACTTGCCGCCCGGCTAGCTGTCTACACTAGGGAAGGTAGACGCGTAACTAGCCGGGCGTCAAGTAAGTTTTATGGAAAGCCGATGGGCACGAGGATGGGCGGCACCATGGACGGCACAAAGCAGCAGCGCCGCGGCAACACGCGCCAGCGCATCCAGGACGTAGCCCTCGAACTCTTCGCCGAGCAGGGTTACGAGAAGACGTCCCTACGAGAGATCGCCGAGCACCTGGACGTCACCAAGGCGGCGCTCTACTACCACTTCAAGACCAAGGAAGAGATCCTCGTCAGCATCTTCGACGATCTGACGCAGCCGATCCTCGACCTGATCGAATGGGGCAGGCGCCAGCCGCACACACTGGAGACGAAGCAGGAGATCATCCGGCGCTACAGCGTGACACTGACCGGCGCGGCCCCCCTGTTCCGCTTCATGCAGGAGAACCAGGCGACGGTCCGCGAACTGCGCGTCGGCGAGACCTTCAAGGAGCGCATGAAGGGGCTGCGCGAGATCATCGTCGACCGGGAGGCGGACCTGGTCGACCAGGTCCGCTGCGTCAGCGCGATGTTCACCCTGCACGCCGGGATGTTCCTCCTCCAGGACCTCGACGGCGACCCCGAGTCCAAGCGCAAGGCGGTCCTGGAGGTAGCGACCGACCTGGTCACCCAGGCCCACCGGGGCAGCGCGAACGCGTGACGCCGGTCAGACCTTGACGCCCTTGGCCCGCAGAAAGGCGACCGGGTCGATGGCCGAACCGTAGTTCGCGGTCTTACGGATCTCGAAGTGCAGGTGCGGGCCACTGGAGTTGCCGGTGCTGCCGGACAGGGCTATGCGCTGTCCGGTCTTGACGACCTGGCCGACCTTGACGTTGATCCGGGACAGGTGGGCGTACTGCGAGTACGTCCCGTTGCCGTGCTTGATCACGATGGCGTTGCCGTAGGCGGAGCCGTCACCGGCACCGTTGGCGCCGGCCTTGACGACGGTCCCGCCGTGCGCGGCGACGACGACCGTCCCGCTCGGCACGGCGAAGTCCTGCCCGCTGTGGGTGGACTGCCACATGCTGCCGGCCTGCGCGAAGCTCGCGCTGAGCGTGTACTTCTTCACCGGGTCGACCCAGGAGGGGGACGACGACGCGGCCGAGGCGACTCCCGCCCCCAGGACTGCGGACGCACCCACGGACGCGGCCATGACGGCCACCCGGGTGCGGAGCAGGGACGTACGGGAGGAGCGGGGGGAGACGCGCTGAAACATCAGAACCTCATTGGGCCGGGGACAGGAAACCACCCGGCGCACAGCGGCGACCGGATGGGGCATCTCTTGGTACCCCCGGGGCCCAAAAACCCCAAAACACATCATCTACGACGGACCGTAGTAACCAATCCGGATATTACGGTCGTAAAGCTTCTTTAGCGCCCGACCTCTCCACTACTCCGCCTAGTAACGGACAAATCGCCTGTGCGGCATGTCACCGGCGCCCAAGATCGACCGCCCCGGAATGTGACGGCCGCTACGCCGCACATCCCTATCCACCTACCAGCCGGTAACCCTACGGTTCCCCTCGCGCCACCCTCGCCCCTGAACATGCATCAGACAGCGGCATCCGGACGTGAGAGGACCCCCACGAAAATGACAAGACGACGCCCCTGGGCGCGCCGCATAGCCGTAAGCACCGTCTCGGCGACCGCCCTCGTCGCTCTGGCCGTACCCGCCGAGGCCGCGACGACGTCCACGAGTCAGAGCGCCGCCACGGCCGCCGCCGAGGATGTCGACTACGCCACCTGGCAGACCGACTGCCAGACCGTGATGAACCAGGCCCTGCCCTACCTGAAGTCCCGTATCGCCGCCACCAAGCCCGGCGAGAAGCAGGCGATCGTCTTCGACATCGACAACACCACCCTGGAGACGGACTTCGGCTTCAGCTACCCCCAGCCGGCCAACAAGCCCGTCCTGGACGTCGCGAAGTACGCCCAGGAGCACGGGGTGTCCCTGTTCTTCGTGACCGCCCGCCCCGGCATCATCTACTCGTTCACCGACTACAACCTCAAGCACGTCGGGTACCAGGTGAACGGCCTCTACGTCCGCAACTTCATCGACCTGTTCAAGGACGTCGCCGCCTACAAGACCGCCCAGCGCGTCGACATCGAGAACAAGGGCTACACGATCATCGCGAACGTCGGGAACAGCGCCACCGACCTCTCCGGCGGTCATGCCGAGAAGACGTTCAAACTCCCGGACTACGACGGCCAGTTGTCATAGCCCCCCGCTAGGCTCCATCCGTTCGCGCAAACACACGGGGGTGGCGGATGGAGCCGGCGGTACTCGGCAGCAAACTGGCGTCCGGCCTGGTCAGCCAACTGGTGCGGAAACTCTTCCGGCCGGAGGGACCCGGCGCCGGCCTGGTCGACAAACCGGTCCGGCTCAAGGACCTGGTGTCGTACCGAGGCGAGAAGCACACGCTGGGCGAGAAGGACGTGCACAGACTCGCGGAACACCTGGTCCGGCAGGCGGTCGACTCCCCCGGCGAACCGCCCTTCCGGACCAGGGAACAGACCGCCGTCGCCGACGCCCTGGCCCGCCGCCTCCTCGCCCTCGGCGACCTGGACATGGACGACATCCAGGCCGTCCGCCTCGGCCACCGCGAGCTGGCCAGGAAGCTGCACCACGAGGCCCCCGCGCCCGACGGACTCTCCGCCGACGCCTGCCACTTCCTCGACTCCGCGACGGAGTGGGCCTGCCTCCAGATCCTGGAGTTCTTCACCCGCCGCTCCACCTTTGTGGCCCGCACCCTGGTCGAGCAGACCCGCGCCCAGGGCGAACTCATCGCGAAGATCGACGAGTTGATCGCCCGCAGCCCACGCCCCGGCACCCAGGACCGCTCCTTCGAGCGCCGCTACCTCCCGTACGTCGCCGACCACCACAACCACATCACCATCTACGGCATCGACCTGCGCGACTCCCCGGACCGCTGGCCCCTCGAAGTGGCGTACCTGAGCCTGGAGGCGACGGCGTCCGACGACCGCGCCCTCCCGGAGGAGACGCCCCTGACGGTCCAACTCCCGGCGGAGGAGGCCCTCCTGAACCACGACCGGGTACTCCTGCGCGGCGACGCGGGCTCCGGCAAGACGACGCTGGTGCAGTGGCTGGCGATGACGGCGGCGCGCGAGGGCACGCACATCCCGTACGTGCTCCCCCTGCGCACTCTGATCCGCACGGGCACACTCCCCGCCCCGGCGGACTTCCTCCCGGCGGTGAGCTGCCCGCTGACCCCGCCGGAGGGCTGGGCGGAACGCGTCCTGACGGCCGGCCGCGGCCTCATCCTCGTGGACGGCCTGGACGAGATCCCGGCCGCCGACCGCAACCGCACCCGCGACTGGCTCCTCGCCCTCATCCGCGCCTTCCCCGGCAACCGCTGGCTTCTGACCTCCCGCCCCACGGCGGTACGACCGGACTGGCTGGCCGCGGAAGGCTTCCGCGAGCTGACCCTGGCCCCCATGCGCCGCGCGGACGTGGCGACGTTCGTCCACCGCTGGCACACGGCGGCCGGGGCCCCCGACTACGAGGGCCCCCTGCTGGACTCCCTGCGCACCAAGCGCGACCTCGCCCGCCTCGCCACCAACCCCCTGATGTGCGGCCTGATCTGCGCCCTGCACCGCGAACGGCGCGGCTATCTCCCCACCGGCCGCAAGGAGTTGTACGACGCCGCCCTGACGATGCTGCTCGCGCGCCGGGACCGGGAGCGGGGCATGGAGCTGGAACTGGGCGAGGAGACCCAGCTGGAGCTGCTTCAGCGCCTGGCGTACGCGCTGGTCCTGAGCGGCCGCACGGAGATGGACGTCGAGACGGCCGAGGGCATCGTGGAGCGGTGCCTGCCGTCGATCGCGCTGACCGGAGACGCGGCGACCGCACTGCGGGCCCTGCTGCTGCGCAGCGGACTGCTCCGCCAACCCGCCGCCGGGGTCGTGGACTTCGTCCACCGCACCTTCCAGGACTACCTGGGCGCCCGGTACGCGGTCGAGGAGGGCCACCTGGACGTCCTGACCGGCCACGCGGGCGACACCCAGTGGGAGGACGTCATCCGCATGGCGGTCGCACACGCCAGGCCCCGAGAACGCGCGTCCCTGCTACGACAGTTGCTGGCCCACGACGCCCCACGGCTGACCTTGCTGGCGCTGGCCTGTCTGGAGCACGCGGCGGCGCTGGAGCCGGGGACGCGGGCCGAAGTGGAGCGCAGGGCGGCGGCGCTGATCCCGCCGCGGTCCGCGGAGGACGCGAAGACACTGGCGGAGGCCGGACCGCTGGTGCTGGAGCTGCTGCCGGGCCCGGAGGGCCTGAGCGACGAGGAAGCCCTCGGAGTCACCGTCACCGCCTCGATACTCGGCGCGGAGGAGCCGACGGGGGCGCTGGGCGTACTGCGCCGGTTCCGCTCCCATCCGGACCTGGCCGTACGGCGGCAGCTCGCCGGCACCTGGAGCCGCTTCGACACCGAGGTGTACGCCGCGGAGGTACTGGACCACCTGGACCGCGAGGGACTGTTCCTGACCTGCGAGTCGGCCGAACAGCGCGCGGCCCTGGGGCGGTTGCGGCCCTGGCAGGGGCTGATGTACCGGGGCGACCATCCGATCGAGGACATCCTGGCCGGCGTCCCGGCACCCGAGGCCGTGACCCTCCTCGACCTGCGGGACAACGACGACATCGACGACCTGGGCGTCCTGCTGCCGTTCGGCTCCCTGGGCACCCTGCTTCTCGACGACTGCCGCTGGACGTACGGCCTCGACCGGCTGGCCCCGCTGCCCCTCGTCGATCTCAGCTGCAGCGGGATGGCCAGCCTCAAGGGACTGGGATCGCTGAGTTCGCTGCGGCGGCTCTCCCTCGACGGGGAACTTCCCGGTGACCGCCTCACCGAATGCCTGCCGGTCGACGCTCCGCTGGAGTTCCTCCACCTGAGCAATCTGGCCACGAACCGCACGGGGTTGCGCGGCCTGGAGCACTGGGCCGCGCTCAGGGAACTCAGACTGGTCGCGCCGCCCTCACCCACCGATTGGCGGTCCGTCGCGCGACTCCCGCGGCTGACGACACTCCATCTCAACGCGGCTATGGTCACGCACTTCCCGGAGTCCGTCGAGGCCATGCCCGAGCTGCCGACCGTCGAGTTCCTCCGCCTGTCGGCGGTGCACGACGGCACGGACCTCTCTCTCCTGGCTCCCCGGCTGCCCGGGCTGCGCCACGTGATCCTGCGGACCCGCTCCCTCTTCGGCGAGAACATCCCCACCGACCACTACGCGACCCTCTTCCCGGGCGCCACGATCGACGTGGTCCGGCGCTGAAACGGCGGAAGGGGCCGGTGCCCGAAGGCACCGGCCCCTTCCTCAACGCGGCCCGGAAGGCTACGCCTCCTTGCTCAGATTCGGCCCAGCCCCACCGGCCGCCTGCTCGATCGGCGGAACGTCCGGCAGTGCCGCCTTCTCCTCGCCCCGGAAGGTGAAGGTCTGGGTCTCGCCCTCGCCCTCCGTGTCCACGACCACGATGTGACCGGGACGCAGCTCGCCGAAGAGGATCTTCTCCGAGAGCGTGTCCTCGATCTCCCGCTGGATCGTGCGACGCAGCGGCCGCGCGCCCAGGACGGGGTCGTAACCCTTCTTGGACAGCAGCTCCTTCGCGGACTGGGAGAGCTCGATGCCCATGTCCCGGTCCTTGAGGCGCTCGTCGACCTTGCCGACCATCAGGTCGACGATCTTGAGGATGTCCTCCTGCGTCAGCTGCGGGAAGACGACCACGTCGTCGACACGGTTGAGGAACTCGGGCCGGAAGTGCTGCTTGAGCTCGTCCGACACCTTGTTCTTCATGCGCTCGTAGTTGGACTTCTTGTCGCCCGAGGCCGCGAAGCCCAGGTTGAAGCCCTTCGAGATGTCCCGGGTGCCGAGGTTGGTCGTCATGATGATGACCGTGTTCTTGAAGTCCACGACCCGGCCCTGGGAGTCGGTCAGACGACCGTCCTCCAGGATCTGCAGCAGCGAGTTGAAGATGTCCGGGTGGGCCTTCTCGACCTCGTCGAAGAGGACGACGGAGAACGGCTTGCGGCGGACCTTCTCAGTCAGCTGGCCGCCCTCCTCGTAGCCCACGTATCCGGGGGGCGAACCGAAGAGCCGCGACACCGTGTGCTTCTCGCTGAACTCCGACATGTCGAGGGAGATCAGCGCGTCCTCGTCACCGAAGAGGAACTCCGCGAGAGCCTTGGACAGTTCGGTCTTACCGACACCGGACGGGCCGGCGAAGATGAACGAACCACCGGGGCGCTTCGGGTCCTTCAGACCGGCACGCGTACGGCGGATCGCCTTCGACAACGCCTTGACGGCGTCGACCTGGCCGATGACCCGCTTGTGGAGCTCGTCCTCCATGCGCAGCAGACGCGAGGACTCCTCCTCGGTCAGCTTGAAGACCGGGATGCCGGTGGCGGTCGCGAGGACCTCGGCGATCAGCTCGCCGTCGACCTCGGCGACGACGTCCATGTCGCCGGCCTTCCACTCCTTCTCGCGCTTGGCCTTGGCGGCCAGGAGCTGCTTCTCCTTGTCACGGAGGGAAGCGGCCTTCTCGAAGTCCTGCGAGTCGATCGCGGACTCCTTGTCGCGGCGCACGCCGGCGATCTTCTCGTCGAACTCGCGCAGGTCCGGCGGTGCGGTCATCCGGCGGATGCGCATCCGGGAACCGGCCTCGTCGATCAGGTCGATCGCCTTGTCCGGCAGGAAGCGGTCCGAGATGTACCGGTCGGCCAGGGTGGCGGCCTGGACCAGCGCCTCGTCCGTGATGGAGACGCGGTGGTGGGCCTCGTACCGGTCACGCAGACCCTTGAGGATCTCGATCGTGTGCGGCAGCGACGGCTCGGCGACCTGGATCGGCTGGAAGCGGCGCTCAAGGGCCGCGTCCTTCTCCAGGTGCTTGCGGTACTCGTCCAGGGTGGTGGCGCCGATGGTCTGCAGCTCACCGCGGGCCAGCATCGGCTTCAGGATCGAAGCGGCGTCGATGGCGCCCTCGGCGGCACCCGCACCGACCAGCGTGTGCAGCTCGTCGATGAACAGGATGATGTCGCCGCGGGTGCGGATCTCCTTGAGGACCTTCTTCAGGCGCTCCTCGAAGTCACCGCGGTAGCGGGAGCCGGCGACCAGCGCGCCGAGGTCCAGGGTGTAGAGGTGCTTGTCCTTGAGGGTCTCGGGCACCTCGCCCTTGACGATGGCCTGGGCGAGGCCCTCGACGACGGCGGTCTTGCCGACGCCGGGCTCACCGATCAGGACCGGGTTGTTCTTGGTACGGCGGGACAGCACCTGCATGACCCGCTCGATCTCCTTCTCGCGCCCGATGACCGGGTCGAGCTTGGACTCACGAGCGGCCTGGGTGAGGTTCCGGCCGAACTGGTCGAGGACCAGGGACGTCGAGGGGGTGCCCTCGGCAGGCCCGCCGGCAGCGGCGGTCTCCTTGCCCTGGTAACCGGAGAGCAGCTGGATGACCTGCTGCCGCACCCGGTTGAGATCTGCGCCCAGCTTGACGAGGACCTGGGCGGCGACGCCCTCGCCCTCACGGATCAGGCCGAGCAGGATGTGCTCCGTGCCGATGTAGTTGTGGCCCAGCTGAAGGGCCTCGCGGAGCGACAGCTCCAGGACCTTCTTGGCACGGGGGGTGAAGGGGATGTGCCCGGACGGGGCCTGCTGCCCCTGCCCGATGATCTCCTCCACCTGCTGGCGGACCGCCTCGAGCGAAATCCCGAGGCTCTCAAGGGCCTTGGCGGCGACACCCTCACCCTCGTGGATCAGGCCCAGGAGGATGTGCTCGGTGCCGATGTAGTTGTGGTTGAGCATCCGGGCTTCTTCCTGAGCCAGGACGACAACCCGCCGCGCGCGGTCGGTGAACCTCTCGAACATCGTTAATCGCTCCTCAGAGCGGTCAGGCAGTGGGGGGAACTTCCCCTCCCTGTCCTTCCGCAGCTTAGTCCCGCAAGCGGGGACCGCTCATTCCAACTGCCGACACCGTCCTTGGCCCTCCTGACCCCGAACGCCGACATCTGCTCCAACCCGATGGTGCGAGACGATGTTCCCGCAGGCCAGGCAGTTACCCCACTCGCCAGTACGCCGATGGCGAACGTGAGACGGCCCTTCCTGCGTGTCGCCCCCTCCCACTAGGGATGTCTTACCCGCTGGGACTGACACTCCATGCCGCGCGCCCCCCGTCCCTCCGCTATGGGCGAACAACCTTGCGCCGTCCCGCACCCCCGCGCGCACCCCCATCAGGCACTCTGCGCATGCGCCAGAACACCCAGCGTAACTCCCACGCTTCTCCGACAGTTGCACTTGTCATGGTTGGCAGCCACCCCCCTCGCACCACGGACGTCACAGCGGTCCCCTTTCCTCGCCGGCCACCCGACGCGACCACCTCCGGCGACGATCCGGTCCGCCGCTGGTACGAGAACGAACTGGGCTGGCCGACGGTGCCCGCGAGCACCCCCGGTTCTCCGGTACGGCTCCGCACGGGCCTGCGCTTCGACGTCCTGGACCTGCCGCTTAAGGCGGGCCCGGCAGCCCTGCGGCACCTCGCCGACCGCTCCCCGGTGGCGGTACGGGGCGACCGGATGCGGCTGCTGGTGGCGGCGGGCAGCACGGAGGAGTTGCCGGGGATCCTGGAGTGGCTGGACTGGGGCTCGCTCCCGCTCGACCTGCGAGCGATGGGCACGGGCGACTCCATGGCGGCACCGGTGCCGAGTGCGCTCGGCGGAGGGTTACGAGGACCGGGCGGGCCGACGGGAGCGGCGCTGGGCGGGGTGCCGGTGCCGGGCGGGTCCGACGAGCAGTCGTCGGGGACGGGCCGGCTCGTGGCGGCGGCGCTTCCCGGACCGGGCCGTGGCGCCGAGGCGCGGCCTCTCGTCCTGGGCCGCCAGGGCGCCCTGCAGGGGGCCGCCGTATGGCTGCGGCCCCCCGAGCCTGGGTGCGAGGTCGAGACCTCGCTGCCGACGATGTCGGCGCTGGGGGGCGGTGGGGGCGCCCCCGATCTCGTACGCGTCGTGGACACGGTGGCAACGCAGTGCCACCGGCTGCGGCTGCGGCGCGCGCGGCCGTAAGCCTTCGCAGGCCATGGGCCTTCGTGGTCCTTTCGATCAGGCGTTGGCCTTCTCGTAGGCCTCGCGAATGCTTGCCGGAACACGGCCGCGGTCATTGACCTCGTATCCGTTCTCCTTTGCCCAGGCACGGATCTGAGCGGTGTCCTGGCCACCGCCGGAAGCCGCCCGCGCCTTTCCACGCCCGCCCGAAGCACGGCCTCCGGTACGGCGACCACCCTTCACGTAGGCGTCGAGAAGGCCACGGAGCTTGTCCGCATTGGCGGTCGTGAGATCGATCTCGTACGTCTTGCCGTCCAACGCGAACGTGACGGTCTCGTCCGCCTCGCCACCGTCGAGGTCGTCGACAAGAAGGACCTGAACCTTCTGTGCCACGGGATTTCCTTTCATCCAATACTTGAGGGCCGGGGGTCTGCGGCGTTCGCCGTTTCGCCGTCCCCTGTTATATGCAGTACTGCAGTACGTCGGAAAGCAAACCGCTTTTGCTGAGAAAACACAAACCCCCGGGAGAGACCGACAGGGGCCGCCCGGCCCGGAAACATACGCGTTTCGGACATAGGGAACCTGGGCAGGACCGATCGCCTGAATCCTTGGCGATCACAGATGCAGAAGCATCCGGCTGTTGCCCAAGGTGTTCGGTTTCACTCGTTCGAGACCGAGGAACTCGGCCACGCCTTCGTCATAGGAACGCAGTAGCTCCGCGTAGACATCGGTGTCAACGGGTGTCTCACCGATCTCGACGAAGCCGTGCTTGCCGAAGAAGTCCACTTCGAAGGTGAGACAGAAAACGCGACGAACGCCGAGCCAGCGGGCGGTCTGCAACAACTTCTCCAGCAACTGATGCCCGACCCCGGCACCCTTCAGGCCTGGCTTCACCGCGAGAGTGCGCACTTCCGCGAGGTCTTCCCACATCACATGCAGGGCACCGAAGCCGACCAGCTCGGCGTTGTCGTCGCGCTCGGCGACCCAGAACTCCTGGATGTCCTCGTAAAGCGTCACCGTCGCTTTGTCGAGCAGGATGCGGTCGCGGACGTAGGAGTCAAGGAGCCGACGGATGCCGGCGACATCGCTGGTACGGGCCCGCCGGACGGTGATGGCTTTTGCGGTGGCTTCGGGGTTCTCGGCGGAGGGGCTCTTCGCGGACATGAGCGGACGCTATCGCCCGCCGTCCCGCGTTGCCGAGTCGGGGTTCTCCGCGGGCGGCCCCTGGACCATGCGTACGGCGTCCCGCAGCGCCAGCCGCTGTTCCTCGCTCATCATGCCGAAGAAGGCGACGAGAGCGGCGGCCGGGTTGTCACTCTGGGACCAGGCGTCGTTCATCAGTGCGGCGGCGTAGGCGGCCCGTGTGGAGACCGCCTCATATCGATAGGCCCGGCCTTCCGCCTCGCGGCGCACCCAGCCCTTCTGATGGAGATTGTCCAAAACGGTCATCACGGTGGTGTACGCGATGGACCGTTCCTGCTGAAGGTCTTCCAGGACTTCTCGAACGGTGACCGGGCGGTTCCACTTCCACACCCGCGTCATGACCGCGTCTTCGAGTTCTCCCAATGGGCGAGGCACAGCTCAGCACAATAGTGGGAGATCCGGCTATCGGCGTGACGGACGTGCTCTTTCAACACCAAACAGCAACAAAAAGGGCGTACGACTCGGAAAGCACGGTGGCTCGGAGAGTCGCACGCCGGGAGGGGCTCAGGCGTCGGAGCCGGAGGTCTGCTTGGTGCCCTCCGCGCGCGCGAGCGCGGCGTCGACGGCCGCGTCCTCCTTGGCCTTGTTCGCCCCGCCCTGGGTCTTCACGATCACCCGGATCACACCGATGAAGAACACGGCCATGACGACCGGGGGCACGAGCGCGGAGACGTAGTCCATACGTCCAGAGTAGCCACGGACAGCTGGACATCTCGGGCGGGGTGCGACCAACGGTGGGGTCAGCCCGCGGCCAGCTGCTGCGGCGGGTTCGCCGGGGGCGGCGCCGGTTTGCGGCGGGGGAAGACCTCGCCCGGGGTGGGGATGGGGCGGGAGGGCTTCGGGGCGGCGGGGGCGGGTTTCTCCGCCGGCTTCACGGGGGGCTTGGCCGGCTCCTTCCGCGGTTCCCGCTGCGGCTCCTTGGCGTCCAGCTCCGCCGGACACCTCTGGGCGGCCCCGGAAAGACCGCCGGAAAGTCCCCCAGGAAGCGCCAGGAGGCGCGTACGGGAGGCGGGGACCGTCGAGGTGGCCGGGGCGCGCCGGTCGGCCGTGGCGCCCGCGAGACGGGCCCGTACGTCCCGTTCGGCCAGCATCCGGCAGCGGATCAGCAACCTCGCCGCGACGGGATTGCCGCGCAGCGCCTGGAGCGCGGCGAGATCGTCGGGGTCGGGCTGGTACCCGGCACCCAGCGCCTCCTCCAGGAGCGCGAGATAGCCGGCGGCGGTGCCGGGCAGCGCGGCGCGGTACCGGCCGAGGTCGGCCACCAGGAAGGCGCGCAGCCGAGCGCCCTCACGTACCGCCTCGTCCAGGGACTCGGCGAGACGATGGCAGTCCTTGATGTCCTCGGCCGAGGCGGGGGCGGGGTGAAGGGCGAGGGCGAGAGCGCGGCGGAGCACACGCAGCTCCTCCACGCCGAACGCCATGCCGCCGCGGGATCCGTATGGCGTGGGCATGCGGCGACAGTACGCGCTAATCAGACAAACCCGTCATAGGGGACGGGTGTGGCGCGAGCAGGCCACCCACCCGGCCGCGCGCCACGCCCGGGCCGACGGGACGGCCGGGGAGTCCCATCGACGAGGGGTCCCGGCCCGCAGGAGGGGCGGGAAGCCCACAGGCGATGTGTTCCGACCCGCGCGACGGACGAAGAGTCTCACCAGCACCATGCCCCGGCCCCCGGGACGGGCAGCCACGCAGGCAGGCAGCTGCAACGGGGACGTGTCCCGACCTCCGAGACGAACAGGCGGCCCTAGCAGCGCAACGCCCCGGCCCCGAGACGGACAGGCAGCCCCGCCGGCGACGTGTCCCGACCCGCAGAATCCACGAGCAGTCCTACGAGCGCCACACCCCGGCCCCCCAGCACAGACAGGCCGCTCCACCGACAACGCGTCCCGACCCGCGAGACGAACAGGCAGCCCCACCAGTGCAAGGCCCCGGCCCCGGGACGTACAGGCGGCCCCACCAGCGCCACACCCCGGCCCGCGGAACCGGCAGGCAGCCCCGCCGGTGAAATCTCCGGGCCCACCGAGCCGGCGGGGCAGTCATGGCCGTGGCAGTTTCAGGGGCGCGGGGCCGACGGGGCGGTCACATCCGTGACACGTTCCGCTCGTAGACCAGACGCAGTCCCACCAGCGTCAGCCACGGCTCGTGCTCGTCGATCACCGACGACTCCCCCAGCACCATCGGCGCCAGCCCGCCCGTCGCGATCACCGTCACCTCGTCGGGGTCGTCCGCGAGCTCCCGGGCCATCCGGCTCACGACCCCGTCGACCTGTCCGGCGAACCCGTACACGATGCCGGACTGCATCGCCTCGACCGTGTTCTTCCCGATCACACTCCGCGGCCGGGCCACCTCGATCTTCCGCAGCTGCGCGCCCCGCACCCCGAGCGCCTCCACGGAGATCTCGATACCGGGCGCGATGACCCCGCCGACGTACTCCCCGCGCGCGGACACCGCGTCGAACGTCGTCGCCGTACCGAAGTCCACGACGATCGCGGGGCCGCCGAACAGCTCGACGGCCGCCACCGCGTTGATGATCCGGTCCGCACCGACCTCCTTGGGGTTGTCCGTGAGGATCGGCACCCCCGTCTTCACCCCCGGCTCGACGAGCACGGCCGGCACATCGCCGTAGTAGCGCCGCGTCACCTCACGCAGCTCGTGCAGCACGGACGGCACGGTCGCGCAGATGGCGATCCCGTCGATGCCGTCGCCCAGCTCGTCCCCGAGCAGCGGATGCATGCCCATCAGGCCCTGCAGCAGTACCGCCAGCTCATCCGCCGTGCGGCGCGCGTCCGTGGAGATCCGCCAGTGCTCGACGATGTCCTCGCCGTCGAACAACCCGAGGACGGTGTGCGTGTTTCCTACGTCGATCGTGAGGAGCATCGCGACTACTCCGCCTCACGCAGATCGAGGCCGATGTCGAGGATCGGCGAGGAGTGGGTGAGCGCCCCCACGGCGAGGTAGTCGACGCCGGTGTCGGCGTACGCGCGCGCGGTGGCCAGCGTCAGCCGCCCGGAGGCCTCCAGCGCGGCCCGCCCGTGCACGAGCGCGACCGCCTCCTCGCACTCCCCGGGCGTGAAGTTGTCCAGCAGGATCAGGTCGGCGCCGGCGTCCACGACCTCGCGCAGCTGGTGCAGGGTGTCGACCTCGACCTCGATCGGCACGTCCGGGAATGCCTCCCGTACGGCCTTGAAGGCCTGCGCGACGCCACCTGCGGCGATCACGTGGTTGTCCTTCACCAGCGCCGCGTCGGACAGCGACATCCGGTGGTTGACCCCGCCCCCGCACCGCACCGCGAACTTCTCCAGCGACCTGAGCCCCGGAGTCGTCTTCCGCGTGTCACGCACGCGTGCCTTGGTGCCCTCCAGTACGTCCGCCCACGCGCGCGTGGCCGTCGCGATGCCGGAGAGCCGGCACAGCAGGTTCAGCGCACTGCGCTCGGCGGTGAGCAGGTCACGCGTGCGTGTGGTGACCGACAGAAGCTTCTGCCCGGCCTCCACCCGGTCGCCGTCCTCGACGTGCCGCTCGACCTCGAACTCGTCCTCGCAGACCACCGAGACGACCGCCTCGGCGACCCTGAGGCCGGCCACGACGCCCGCCTCGCGCGCGACGAAGTCCGCGGTGGCGACGGCGTCCTCGGAGATGGTCGCGACGGTTGTCACGTCCACACCGTGGTCGAGGTCCTCCTGGATGGCCACGTTGGCGATGTCCTCGACCTCGACGGGGTCGAGCCCGGCGTCGGCCAGGAGCTGCGCGAGCGCGGGGTCGAGCCCGCACTCCAGGTAGTGCTCGTCGCCGGCGTCCGCGCCGCAGGCACAGCCGTCGCCGCAGCCTCCGGACGGGGCGAGGGGAAGGTCGTCGGTGCTCACTGGTGTCACTGCTCCTGAAGGGGCTGCCGGGTCGGGGGGAAGTCTGCGGCATCGGTGGTGTGTACGGCGAGGGTCCGGTCGGGATTCAGCCGTACGACGATGTGGCGGCGCCACGCCGAGTCGTCCCGGTCGGGCTCGTCCTCGCGCCAGTGGCAGCCCCGGGTCTCCTCGCGCAGCCGGGCCGCGGCGACCAGGACGCGGGACACACACAGGAGGTTGGTGGTCTCCCAGGTGTCGACGCCGGGTTCGGCCGTCTTGCCGTTCTCGTCGAGGGCGTCGCGCGCGTCGGCGTGCAGCTTGTGCAGCACCTCCGCCGCGCCGGCCAGGGACTCGGCCGAGCGCAGCACGCCCGCGCCCCGCGTCATGGTGCGCTGGATCGCGAACCGGGCCTCGGGCGCGAGCAGGGGGTGCGCCGGAGTCCGAGGATGCTCGACGGGTGCGGGCACGCGTGCCTGAAGGCCGTTGCCCGCGTGGCTCGCCGTGATGTCGGCGGCGATGCGCTCTGCGTAGACGAGGCCCTCAAGGAGGGAGTTGGAGGCGAGCCGGTTCGCGCCGTGGACGCCGGTGCAGGCGACCTCGCCGCACGCGTACAGGCCGGGGACGGTCGTACGGCCCCGGGAGTCGGTGCGGACGCCGCCGGAGGCGTAGTGGGCGGCGGGCGCGATGGGGACGGGCTCGGTGACCGGGTCGATGCCATGGGCGCGGCAGGCGGCGAGGATCGTCGGGAAGCGGTGCTCCCACATGTCGGCGCCGAAGTGCCGGGCGTCGAGGAACATGTGCTCGGCGTCCCGCTCCTGCATGCGGCGCGTGATGCCCTTGGCGACGATGTCCCGGGGCGCGAGCTCGGCCAGTTCGTGCTGCCCGACCATGAAGCGCACTCCGTCGGCGTCGACCAGGTGGGCGCCCTCGCCGCGCACCGCCTCGGAGACGAGCGGCTGCTGGCCCTCCGCGTCCGGGCCGAGGAACAGCACGGTGGGGTGGAACTGCACGAACTCCAGGTCGCTGACCTCGGCACCCGCGCGCAGGGCGAGCGCCACCCCGTCGCCGGTCGAGACGGACGGGTTGGTGGTCGCGGAGAACACCTGGCCCATGCCGCCGGTCGCGAGGACGACCGCGGGGGCGAGCACGGCGCCCACGCCGTCGTGCTGGCCCTCGCCCATGACGTGCAGGGTGACGCCTGCCGTACGACCGTCGGCGTCGGTCAGCAGGTCGAGCACGAGCGCGTTCTCGATCGTGCGCAAGCCACGCGCGCGTACGGCCTCGACGAGTGCCCGGGAGATCTCCGCACCGGTCGCGTCGCCGCCCGCGTGCGCGATGCGCCGGCGGTGGTGGCCGCCCTCGCGGGCGAGCTCCAGGTCGCCCGCTTCGGACGCGTCGAAGTGCGCGCCGGTCGCGATGAGCCGTCGTACGGCGTCCGGGCCCTCGGTGACCAGGATCCGGACGGCCTCCTCGTCGCACAGGCCCGCGCCCGCCACCAGGGTGTCGTCCAGGTGCTGTTCGGGGGTGTCGCCCTCACCGAGGGCCGCGGCGATGCCGCCCTGCGCCCAGCGGGTGGAGCCGTCGTCGAGGCGGGCCTTGGTGACGACGACGGTCCTGAGGCCCTCGGACTCGCAGCGCAGGGCCGCGGTGAGACCGGCGACCCCGGAGCCGACGACCACGACGTCCGCGGCGATGGACCACCCGGGCGCGGGCGCGTGCAGTCGTATGCCTGTGCTGGTCACGAGGCGGCTCCGAAGGTCAGGGGGATGTTGTCGATCAGCCGGGTCGTTCCCACCCGGGCGGCGACGGCGAGGACGGCCTCGCCGGTGAAGTCGTCGTCGATCTCGCCGAAGTCGGACGGGTCGACGAGCGCGAGGTAGTCCAGGGCGAGCGGCGGGTCCTGGCGGGCGGCGTCGTCGAGGATCAGGCGGGCGGCCGCGCGGACGGCCGAGGGGGCACCCGGCAGGGCCTTGGCGACGGCATGTGTGTCGGCGGCCGCGCGGGACTCGCCGAGGGCGCTGAGGGCCTCGGCGCGCGCGTGTGTGGCGGGCACTTCGCGGGCCCGCGCGCGCAGGGCCTCCTGTGCCGCGTGCCGGTCTCGGCCCGCGAACAGGGCGCGGGAGAGCGCGAGCGCCGTGCGCCGCTCGGCGGGCGAGAGATAGCGGTTGCGGCTGGACAGGGCCAGGCCGTCGTCCTCGCGCACGGTGGGCACGCCGAGGATCTCGACACCGAAGTTCAGGTCGCGCGCCATCCGACGGATCAGGGCGAGCTGCTGGGCGTCCTTCTGGCCGTAGAGGGCGATGTCGGGGCGGGTGAGGTGCAGCAGCTTGGCGACGACGGTGAGCATGCCGTCGAAGTGGCCGGGGCGCGAGGCGCCCTCAAGGCGCTCCCCCATCGGGCCCGCGCTGATGCGGACCTGGGGCTCGCCGCCCGGGTAGACCTCGTCGACGGAGGGCGCGAAGACGGCGTCGGCGCCGGAGTCCTGGGCGATCTTGAGGTCGGCGTCGAGCGTACGCGGGTAGCGGTCGAGGTCCTCGCCGGCGCCGAACTGGAGGGGGTTCACGAAGACGGTGACGACGACCTCGCCGTCCGGTCCGGCGATCTCGCGCGCCGTGCGGATCAGGGTGGCGTGGCCCTCGTGCAGGGCGCCCATGGTCATCACTACGGCCCGGCGGCCCGCACGCGCGCGTGCGTGCAGTTCGTCGGCGGTGCGCAGCAGGGTCGTGGTCATCGGGCCTCTCCCTCGGCGCCGTCGGTACCGCTCGCGAGTACCCCGAGGAGGTCCTCCGCCAGCTCCGGCTTCAGCAGTCCGTGGGCGAGCGCCCGGTCGGCGGTCGCGCGGGCCATCGCCAGATAGCCGGAGACGGTCTGGGGAGCGTGCTTGCGCAGTTCCGTGACGTGCGCGGCGACCGTGCCGGCGTCCCCGCGCGCGACGGGTCCGGTGAGGGCCGCGTCGCCGGAGCGCAGGGCGTTGTCGAGGGCTGCGCCGAGCAGTGGGCCGAGCATCCGGTCCGGGGCCTCGACGCCTGCCGAGCGCAGCAGTTCCATGGCCTGGGCGACCAGGGTGACCAGGTGGTTGGCGCCGAGGGCGAGGGCCGCGTGGTACAGCGGCCGCATCTCCTCGTCGATCCACTCGGGCTCGCCGCCCATCTCGATGACGAGGGCCTCGGCCGCCAGCCGCAGTTGCTCGGGGGCGGTGACGCCGAAGGAGCAGCCCGCGAGGCGCTGGACGTCCACGGGGGTGCCGGTGAAGGTCATCGCGGGGTGCAGGGCCAGTGGCAGCGCACCCGCGCGCAGGGCGGGGTCCAGGACCTTCGCGCCGTACCGCCCGGAGGTGTGCACGAGCAGCTGGCCCGGCCGCACGGCCCCGGTCTCGGCGAGACCCTCGACGAGACCGGGCAGGGTGTCGTCGGGGACGGTCAGCAGCACCAGATCGGCCCGCTGGAGCACGTCCGCGGGGGCGACGAGCGGCACGTCCGGGAGCATCAGCTCGGCCCGCCGCCGGGAGGCGTCGGAGACTCCGGAGACGGCCACCGGGCGGTGCCCGGCGAGTTGGAGGGACGCGGCGAGCGCGGGACCCACCCGGCCGGCGCCGACGACGCCGACGGTGAGCCGCGCGGGGCGGTCCTTGCTGTCTGGCTGTTGGGCTGTACTCACGCGACGGCGGCCTTCCCGTTCCAGTCCGCATCTGGGTACCGGACGATTTCTCGTCATGTTAACGCGATCGGTTCGAGGGGCGTTCGGCTGTCCACAGGCTGTGGGTTCCCATGGGCGGCGAGTGCGGAAATCGGCGTGCCCGTGCTCGGGGGTGCACGAGATGATCCGCGCATGACTGACGCAGCGGAGCGGAGCACCGGGCAGACGGCGGACGAGGGACGGCCGGAGCCGGTCACTGAGGCGGAACGGCTCCTGCGCCGCCGCAGACGGCGCATCACCGCGTATCAGGGCGCGGAGCGCACGCTGGCGCGCCTGGGGCTGCTGGCACCCCTCCGCGAGCGCCTCACGCTGCTCGACGGGGCGGACGCGCTGTACGACCTGGACGAGCCGGGCGACCTCTACGGGAACGGCATCGTCGAGGCCCTGGAGGAGAGGGTCGCCGGTCTCCTCGGCAAGGAGGCCGCCGCGTTCTTCCCGACCGGCACGATGGCCCAGCAGGTGGCGCTGCGCTGCTGGGCGGGCCGCACCGGCAACCCCACCGTCGCCCTGCACCCTCTGGCCCACCCCGAGGTGCACGAGCGCGACGCCTTCCGGGAGGTGTCCGGTCTGCGCCCGGTCCATGTGACGAACGAGCCCAGGCTGCCCACCGCCGACGAGATACGCGGCTTCGAGGAGCCCTTCGGCGCGCTGATGCTGGAGCTGCCCCTCAGGGACGCCGGTTATGTGCTGCCCACCTGGCAGGAGCTCACCGAGGTGGTGGAGGCGGCGCGCGAGCGTGACGCGGTGGTGCACTTCGATGGCGCGCGCCTGTGGGAGACCACCGTCCACTTCGGCCGCCCCCTGGACGAGATCGCGGACCTCGCGGACAGCGTCTACGTGTCGTTCTACAAGTCTTTGCAGGCCTTCGGCGGGGCCGCACTCGCCGGTCCGAAGACCCTCGTCGAGGAGGCGAAGACCTGGCGGCACCGGTACGGCGGCGCGGTCTTCCAGCAGTTCCCGACCGTCCTGTCGGCCCTCGCCGGACTGGAGCGGGAACTGCCCAGGCTGCCCGAATACGTGACCCACGCGCGCGTGGTGGCCGCCGCACTGCGCGAGGGGTTCACCGAGGCGGGGGTGCCGTGGGCGCGGGTCCATCCCGAGGTACCGCACACCTTCGACTTCCAGGTCTGGCTGCCGTACGGCGTCGACGAGCTCTCCGAGGCCGCGATCCGGCAGTCGGAGGAGACCAGGACGGCCCTGTTCACCAACCCCTGGGACGAGAAGGGCCCCGGCCTGGCCATGACCGAGGTCTACGTCCGTGCCGCGGCCCTGGAGTGGACGGCGGCGGACGTGAGGGCGGCGGCCGCGGACTTCGTCGCCCGGCTGGGGGAGGTCGCCGGCTAGGCGGTCAGGGGTCGGGGCGGAGCCGAACTGTCAGTGCCGGGGTGCACCATGAGGTCATGAGGGCGCGCGCCGCTCCAGTGCCCTCAGGTGCCCGGCCAGTCCTGGTGCCTGGCCGGGGACCCGGTGTCTCAGCCCTGCCCACCCGCCCGTACCAGCCCCGTCTCGTAGGCCAGCACCACCACCTGCACCCGGTCCCGGAGGCCGAGCTTGGTCAGGATGCGGCCGACATGAGTCTTCACCGTCGCCTCGGACAGGACGAGCCGGGCCGCGATCTCGCCGTTGGAAAGCCCCTGCGCGACGAGCATCATGACCTCGCGCTCGCGGTCGGTGAGCCGGTCCAGCTCCTTGTTCTGCGGCTCCATACCGGTGGCGGGCAGCATGGGCGCGAACCGGTCGAGCAGGCGCCGGGTGGTCGAGGGGGCGACCACGGCGTCGCCGCTGTGCACCGAGCGGATCGCGGCGAGCAGTTCGCCGGGCGGCACGTCCTTGAGCATGAAGCCGGAGGCGCCCGCCTTGAGGCCGGAGAAGGCGTACTCGTCGAGGTCGAAGGTGGTCAGGATGAGCACCTTGGGCGGGTCGGGCTCCGAGCAGATGCGCCGGGTGGTCTCCACGCCGTCGAGCTTCGGCATGCGGACGTCCATCAGGACGACGTCCACGGCGGTCGAGCGCAGCACCTGGAGGGCCTCCACACCGTCCCCCGCCTCCGCCACGACCTCCATGTCCGGCTGGGCGGCGAGCACCATCCGGAACCCGGTGCGCAGCAGCACCTGGTCGTCGACGAGCATCACGCGGATCGTCATCGGTCCTCTTCCGTTTCTCGGGGTCGTGCGGGGTGTGACGGTGTCGGGCGGTCAGGGGGCATGACAGGTGTCAACAGGGGGCGTGCGTCGGGGTCAGTGCGCTGGTTTGAGCGGCAGCAGCGCACTGATGCGGAATCCTCCGCCGGGGCGGGGGCCCGCGTCCAGGGTGCCGCCGACCATGCCGACCCGCTCGCGCATGCCGATCAGGCCGTGGCCCGCACCGTCGGCGCCGCCCTCCTCGTACAACTCGTGCGGGGCACCCTTGCCGTCGTCCTCGACGAGCAGACCGAGCCCGTCGTCGAAGTAGACCAGCCGCACGCTCGCCCCCGCGTTGGGTCCGCCGTGCTTGCGCGTGTTGGTGAGCGCCTCCTGCACGATGCGGTACGCGGTCAGCTCGACGCCGCTGGGCAGCGGGCGCGGGGTGCCCTCGATCTTGAAGTCGACGGGGAGTCCGGAGCCGCGGCACTGCTCGACGAGGTCCTCGATCTGCTCGACGTCGGGCTGCGGGACGTACTCGCCGCCCTCCTGGTGCTCTCCGGTGCGCAGCACGCCCAGCAGGCGGCGCATCTCGGCGAGGGCCTGGCGGCCGGTGGAGGAGATGGTCTCCAGCGCCTTCTTCGCCTGGTCGGGCGCGGCGTCGAGGACATAGGCGGCGCCGTCGGCCTGGACGACCATGACCGACACGTTGTGCGCGACGACGTCGTGCAGCTCACGGGCGATCCGGGCGCGCTCGGCGGCGACGGCGACCTTCGCCTGGGCCTCGCGCTCCTTCTCCAGACGCGCGTTGCGCTCCTCCAGCTGCGCGAAGTAGGCGCGGCGGGTGCGGATCGAGTCGCCGAGCACCCAGGCCAGGGCGAACGGCACGGTCTGGAAGATCATGATCGCGACATTGCCGAGCGTGCTGGAGTTCTCGTTCGGCCAGCGCAGCTGCGCGACGGGGGCCGCGCACAGGCCGATCGTCAGCGCCAGCCGGGACGCCCAGCGGGAGGCCGTGGCGGCCACGGTGTAGACGATCACCAGGAAGGCGAAGTCGGCGGCCGTGGTCTCCACGTCCAGCGCGAGCTGCACCACACCGAGCCCGATGGCCAGCAGCAGCATCTTCTCCGGCATACGCCGACGCAACGCGATCACCAGGCACAACAGCAGGATGACCGGAACGATCGCGAAGGGGGACTCGGTCCCCTGGGACTCCCCTCGGGCGTTTTCGCTCGCGAGCGAGATCCCGAACAGGAAGACGGCCCAGAAGGCGTCGACCCCTGTCGGGTGCCTGCGGAGGAAGTCATAAAGGCGCTGCACGTAACCCAGCGTAGGGAAGCGTGATGTGTGCAGGGGTCAACCGGAGGACCGATCCGTACCGCCCGCGCGTACTCCCCAAGGTGGAGGGCCCGTTCCCCCGTGCGCCTAGCCTGACGGCGTGACCGATGACACGACGGACGGGCCGAGGGGCGGCTGGAGCGACTGGCGGGCCGCCGCCGAGGCCGCTCTCTACGGGCCTGAGGGCTTCTACCGCAGGCCGGAGGGGCCTGCCGGGCACTTCCGAACGTCCGTGCACGCCTCCCGGTTGTTCGCCGAGGCCGTGGCCCGGCTGCTGCGCCGCGTCGACGACGCGCTGGGACAGCCCGCACGGCTCGACTTCGTCGACATGGCCGCGGGGCGGGGCGAGCTGATCACCGGCGTGCTCGCCGTGCTGCCCTCCGACGTGGCCGCACGCACGCGCGCGTACGCCGTCGAACTCGCCGACCGCCCGGCCGGCCTCGCTCACCGGATCGAGTGGCGGCAGGAGCCCCCGAAGGGCGTCACCGGACTGCTGTTCGCCAACGAGTGGCTGGACAACGTGCCCGTGGAGGTCGCCGAGACGGACACCTCGGGCCTGCCGCGACGGGTTCTCGTACGACGGGACGGACGCGAGCGTCTCGGGGAACCGGTCGTCGGTCCGGAGGCCGACTGGCTCGGCCGGTGGTGGCGGCTGCCGCCCGAGGCAGGGCTGCGGGCCGAGATCGGCCTGCCCCGCGACCAGGCGTGGGCGTCCGCGGTCACGACGGTCGAGCGGGGCCTCGCGGTCGCCGTCGACTACGCGCACACGGCATCCTCGCGCCCCCCGTTCGGCACGCTCACCGGCTTCCGGGAGGGGCGCGAGACGGCACCGGTACCGGACGGCTCGTGCGACCTCACGGCGCATGTGGCGCTGGACGCGTGCATGGCCGCCTGCGCGCTGCCAGGAGGGCGTGTCCTGACCCAACGCGACGCGCTGCACGCCCTGGACATCGTGGGCGCACGCCCCCCGCTCGCCCTCGCTTCCACACAACCCGCTGAGTACGTACGCGCCCTCGCCCGCGCCGGAGAGGCCGCAGAGCTCACCGCCTCAGGCGGACTCGGCGACTTCGGCTGGCTGCTCCAGCCGGTGGGGATTCCGGACTCACCGGTGGGCCGCAGGGCCCTACTTGTCGATGTCCCCGACCACGAAGAACAGTGACCCCAGGATCGCCACCATGTCGGCCACCAGCGTGCCCGGCAGCAGTTCGACCAGCGCCTGGATGTTGTTGTACGAGGCCGAGCGCAGCTTCAGCCGGTACGGGGTCTTCTCGCCCTTGCTGACGAGGTAGTAGCCGTTGATGCCGAGCGGGTTCTCGGTCCACGCGTACGTGTGGCCCTCGGGTGCTTTAAGGACCTTCGGGAGCCGCTGGTTGATCGGCCCCGGCGGGAGCTGCGCGAGCCGGTCGAGGCAGGCGTCGGCGAGGTCGAGGGCGTTGTGGGTCTGCTCCAGGAGGACCTCGAAGCGGGCGAGGCAGTCGCCCTCCTGGCGGGTCACCACCTTCAGCGTGTCCTGGAGCTCGCCGTAGGCCAGGTACGGCTCGTCGCGGCGCAGGTCGAGGTCGACGCCCGAGGCGCGCGCGATGGGCCCGCTCACGCCGTACGCGTGCACGGTCCCCGGCGCGAGGACGCCCACGTCCCTCGTCCGCCCGCGGAAGATCTCGTTGCCGAGCACCAGGTCGTCGAAGCGGTCCATGCGCGAGCGCACGGCGGAGACAGCGGCACGCGCGCGTGAGCTCCAGCCGGCGGGCAGGTCCTCCTTGAGGCCGCCGACCCGGTTGAACATGTAGTGCATCCGGCCGCCGGAGACCTCCTCCATGACGTTCTGGAGGACCTCGCGCTCCCGGAAGGCGTAGAAAACCGGGGTGATGCCGCCGAGCTCCAGCGGGTACGAGCCCAGGAACATCAGGTGGTTCAGCACCCTGTTCAGCTCGGCGAGCAGCGTGCGCGTCCACACCGCCCTTTCCGGCACCTCCATGCCGAGCATGCGCTCGACGGCGAGCACCACGCCTAGCTCGTTGGAGAAGGCCGACAGCCAGTCGTGGCGGTTGGCCAGCATGATGATCTGGCGGTAGTCGCGCGCCTCGAAGAGCTTCTCCGCGCCCCGGTGCATATAGCCGATCACCGGCTCCGCGCTCATGATGCGCTCGCCGTCCAGGACCAGCTTCAGGCGCAGCACGCCGTGCGTGGACGGGTGCTGCGGTCCGATGTTGAGCACCATGTCGGTGCTCTCCGCGGCCCCGCCGATGCCGACCGTGGTCTCCGTCGTGGGAGTCATGGACACAGTCTCTCCTACGTACGCTGGCCCCATGGAGACGGGGAGCGGGCAGGACACAGGGGTCGCCGGGGACGAGCCGGTGTGGACCGGGCTGCCGCCGGGGCTGCTGCGGATGCGTCGGCTGCTGCTGGTGGTGTGGCTGGGACTGCTCGCCGTGGCCCTCGGGCTACTGCTCGGGCTGCTCTGCGGACCGGTCTGGGCGGCGTTCGCGCTGCTGCCGCTCGCCCTCATCGGGTGGGGCTGGGTGATGCTCGGCCGCAACTGGCGGTCCTGGCGCTACGCCGAGCGCGCCGACGACCTGCTGATCAGCCGGGGCGTGCTGTGGCGCGAGGAGACCGTCGTGCCGTACGGCCGCATGCAGCTGGTGGAGGTCACCTCCGGGCCCGTGGAGCGGCACTTCGGGCTCGCCAGCGTCCAGCTGCACACGGCGGCCGCGGCGACCGACGCGATCATCCCGGGCCTCGACCCGGCCGAGGCGGAACGACTGCGCGACCGGCTCACCGAACTCGGCGAGGCCCGATCGGCGGGCCTGTGACGACGCCGGGCGTCGACGACGCCGTACAGGGCAAGCCGGAGAAGGAACCCGTCGCCGAGCGGCGGCTGCATCCCATAACGCCGCTCAGGCGCGCGTGGGCGCCGGTCGCCGTGGTCATCGGGTGGGCCGTGCACGACCCCGACCAGGCGCAGCGCCAGCTGACGCGGCTGACGACCACCGCCCTGCTGATCGCGCTCGCCGTCATCATTCCGGCCGCCGCCCTGTACGGCTTTCTCACCTGGTGGTTCACCCACTTCGCGGTGACCGACACCGAACTGCGCATCCGGACCGGCCTGTTGTTCCGGCGCACCGCGCACATCCGGCTTGAGCGGATCCAGGCGATCGACGTCACGCAGCCGCTCCTTGCGCGCGTGGCGGGTGTCGCGAAGCTCAGGCTCGATGTCGTCGGCACCGACAAGAAGGACGAGCTGGCCTTCCTCGGGGAGCGCGAGGCGCGGGCGCTGCGCGCGGAACTCCTCGCGCGCGCCGCCGGGTTCGCGCCCGAGACCGCGCACGAGGTCGGCGAAGCCCCGGCGCGCGAACTGCTGCGCACGCCTCCGCGCGATCTCGCGCTTTCCCTTGTGCTCTCGGGCGCCACCTGGGGCAGCCTGGTCGCCGCCCTCGTCGTACCACCGCTGCTGTGGATGGCCACCCACAGCGCCTGGACGGTCCTCGCGACCGCACTGCCGCTCCTCGGCGCGGCGGGCGCGAGCAGCGTGGGACGGTTCGTCACGGAGTACGACTGGACGGTGGGCGAGTCTCCGGACGGGCTGCGCATCGACCACGGCCTGCTGGACCGCACGCACGAGACGGTGCCACCGGGACGCGTGCAGACCGTGCGGATCGTGGAGCCGTTGCTGTGGCGGCGGCGCGGCTGGGTGCGGGTCGAGCTGGACGTGGCCGGGTCGTCCAACTCCGTGCTGGTACCGGTCGCTCCGCGCGAGGTCGCCGAGGCGGTCGTCGCGCGCGTGCTGCCCGGCGTGACGGTTCCGCCCCTGTCGGCTCTGTCGAGGCCGCCGCGGCGGTCCCGGCGGTGCGTGCCCCTGTGGTGGCGCGGCTACGGACTCACCGTCACCGACGCGGTGTTCGCCGCGCGGCAGGGGCTGCTGCGGCGGAGCCTGGCGCTCGTACCGCACGCGAAGGTCCAGAGCGTACGGCTCGCGCAAGGACCCTGGGAGCGGCTGTGGCGGGTCGCCGACGTGCACGTGGACACGGGAGCGAACAAGACCGTCACAGCCCGCCTGAGGGACGCTCAGGAGGCCGCGGAGCTGCTCGGGGCGCAGGCGGAGAGGTCGCGTACGGGACGGAAAGGGGCACGGCCCGACCGTTGGATGGTCTGACCGTGCCCCGTTCGAGCACCTGTGCGTCCGTCAGGAGACCGCGCTGCGCAGTCCCTGCAGGTCGATCTGTTCCGTCTCGTCGTGGGCCGTCAGGTCGATGACCTGGCCGATGCCCCGCGACTCCTCGTCGGCCGGCTTGAACTCCGACTCCGACTCGGCCTTGTGCAGGGCGAGGGCCTCCTGGCCCACGACGTCGGCGAGGTCCTCGTTCTGCACGGCTTCCAGGGCGTCCTGCGAGGCCCCGGGCTTCGTGCCGAAGAAGTCGAACCCACCCTCGATCCGCTGGCGCCGCACGGGACCGGCGGGCACGACCGCCACCGCGGTCGGCGCGATGAAGTGCCCGGCGGGCTGCTGCGCCGGCTGGGCCGGTCTGGCCGTGATGGTGGCGGCCGCGCGCTCATGCCCGTCGACCGCCTCGGGCTTCCCCTGCGCCTCGTCCTCCTGCGCGGCCTCCGCCTCGGTGCCCACGGCATCCGCCGCGCCGGAACCGGCGTTCATCGGCTCGCTCTTGGGCTCGGCCGCGGAACTCCTGGGCTCGGCCATGGTCCCCGTCCTGACCCGAGCCTCGGCCTTGGCCCCGGCCTCCGTCCTGACAGCCCCGTCCCCGTCGCCGTCCCCGTCCCCGTCGCCGTCGCCGTCGCCGCCCTCGTCGAGCCGCTTCAGCGCCGCGTTCGCCCGCAAGAACAGCCGGGAACCCTCCGGCGAGAAGATCGCCGGCGGCTCCACCGCGGCTTCGGAGGCCTCTGAGGTCTCCGTGTCCGCGGTCTCCGCCGCGGCCTCGGTCTCCTCCTCGACCGCGGCAGCCACCGCCACGGCCTCCCCGTCGACCGGCTCCGCCGGAGGCAGCGCCCGCGCCGGGGCGGCTTCTATCTCCAGCAGCCGACGGCCCTCCAGGGCGCTGGCCCGCTCGGTCTCCGCCGTGGCGTACCGCCGCAGCAGCGCCGCGTGTTCGTTGCGCAGGCCCGCCAGCTCCGCGCGCTTGGCCCGCAGTCGCTGCTCCAGCTTGACGCGCAGCTCCCGCGACTCCTCGAGGTCGGTCTCGAGTTCGGCGGCACGCTCCTCGTGCCGCCACTCGTCGCTCGCCCGCGCGCGCGTGAGGTCGGCGACCTGTTTGCCCGCCTGCGCGTCCCAACGGCGCATGACCGCCGCCCCGACGACCGCGACCGCCGCGGCGAACGCGGCTATCACGCGCAGCACGGCCTGCTGCGAGAACACCCAGGGTCCGAAGGCGCAGACGAGAGAGACGCCTGCGATCGCCGACGGAGGCAGCAGCCTGTGCAGAGGCGGGGAATGGCGGTGACGTCCACGTGGCATGGCCAGAAACTTACCGCGCGTAGGTGAATCGTGGTGCCCCGCCCCGTAAAAACACAGCCATCCCGCAGCCTTCACACGACATCAGGAATCGGAACGGCCGCCGAATTCGGCGCATTGATCACTCATCGATCACTCATCGATCACTCAACCGCCCGCTGATCCACTGCAAGGTCGCCGGGATCTCCCGGCGCCAGGTGTTGAAGTTGTGCCCCCCGCTTTCCAGGATGATCGACGAGATACGTGTCGTTTCCGTGGCCTTCACCCGGTCTATGAACTTCAGCGTGTCCTTGTAGTTCGCCTCGCCCACCTTGCTGCTGCTGACGAGCAGTGAGGTGTCGGGCGGGGGCAGGTGCTTGAGGCACCACCACAGGTTCGCGCGGTCGCGCAGCGCCTTGTCGCCGTGGAAGAGATCGCCCGTGGTGGGGTCCACCGGCGCGTTGTAGTACGGGGACAGGCCCGCCCCGGCGGCGTACACCTTGGGGTGGTGCATGGCGAGCTTCAGCGCGCAGTAGCCGCCCGTGGAGTCCCCGATGATCCCCCAGCTTCCCGGTTCCCGGCCCACCCGGTAGTGCGCGGTCACCGCCTCGGGCAGATCCTTCGCAAAGAACGACTCGGTCCGCGGCCCGTCCGGGACATCCGCGCACTCCGTGTCCCGCGGCGGCGCGACCGTCGGCCGCAGCATCACCAGGATCATCGGCTCCATACGGCCGTCCTTGGTGAGTTGCAAGGCGGTGCGCGGGTAGTGGAGTTTGTCCACGAGCGCTCTCGCGGTGCCCGGATATCCGGTCAGGACGACGGCGGCGGGGAAGGTACGCGCGCGATAGCGGGCCTGGAAATACTCCGGGGGCAGATAGACGTACGCGGGCGAAGCGATGTGTGTCGTACGGCCGACGATGTCGACCTTCTGGATCTGCCCGACCGACGACGGCCGAAAGCCGCCCCTGCCGGGCACGTCCCCGATCGCGGTCACCCTCAGGGGCCCGCCCGCGCGGTCGGCCGGGTTGTGGTCGACCACCACACCCTGGTCGGTCTCCCGGCCCAGCAGATCCGCCCAGGAGGCGTAGAACCCGAAGGTCTGGTTGGCCGCGAGGCCCACCGACACGAAGAGCGAGAGCTGGGTCGCGAGCAGCAGCCCGACACGGCCGCTGACGGACCGCCAGCCACGCCGCGCGAGCCGCGGCCAGAGCCACACCGTGCCGGCGAACAGCGCCATCGCGGCCAGGACCGCCAGCACCAGCGTGTTGTTGCTCGTGAGACCCATTGCTTGCTTTCGCTTTCCTCGGCCTTTGAAACGGCTTTGAGGAGATGAGTGAACCTCTCCTCACGAGACACCGTCCTAGAGGGCGCAATGTCGCCGGATGCCCCAATCGGCTCCGGATCCAAGGTCACTCGCAGAACCACGGGATGCGATGTCTGTCAGGACAGATGAGGAAATGTCGGGCGGGGTTCCGATCCGATCAACACGGTTGCGGCGTGCACTGCACGGACCGCGCCCCGAGGCCGTCCCCGTCCTCGTCGCCAGAGCCTGCGCCCTCGTGGGTCTCCTGGACACCGCCGCCGGCGTCTTCCCACGCTTCCGGCACAGCCGTATGCACACCATGGCCGAGGTACTGCCCGGCGCGCTCGGTCCGTTCGCGGCCGCGCTCTCGCTCAGCACCGGCGTCCTGTTGCTGCTGCTCGCCCACGGCCTCAGGCGCCGCAAGCGCCGGGCCTGGCGGGCGGCCGTGGCACTGCTGCCGGCGGGGGCGCTGGCGCAGTTCACATACCGCCACTCGCTCCTCGGAGTGGCCATCTCGCTCGCCCTGCTCGCGCCGCTTCTGCGCCACCGCGACCAGTTCAAGGCACTGCCGGACCCGCGCAGCCGCTGGCGCGCGCTCGCCAACTTCGTCCTCATGGGCGCCGGTTCCCTCGTCCTCGGACTGATCATCGTCAGCGTCCACCCGAACCGCCTGGTCGGCGACCCGAGCCTGGCCGATCGCATTACGCACGTCCTGTACGGCCTCTTCGGCTTCGAGGGCCCCGTCGACTACCAGGGGGACACCTCGTGGACCGTCGGCGTCTCCCTGGGCGCCCTGGGCCTGCTCACCGCGATCACCACGATCTACCTCGCCTTCCGCCCCGAACACCCCGCCGCCCGCCTCACCGAGGACGACGAGTCCCGCCTGCGGGCCCTCCTCGTCAAGCACGGCAGCCGCGACTCCCTCGGCCACTTCGCGCTGCGCCGCGACAAGGCCGTCGTCTTCTCCCCCAGCGGCAAGGCGGCGGTGACCTACCGCGTCGTGTCCGGCGTGATGCTCGCCAGCGGCGACCCGATCGGCGACGTCGAGGCCTGGCCGGGCGCCATCGAGCGCTTCATGGACGAGGCCCAGGCCCACTCCTGGACCCCCGCCGTCATGGGCTGCTCGGAGACCGGCGGCGAGGTGTGGACCCGCGAGACCGGCCTGGACGCCCTCGAACTGGGCGACGAGGCGGTGGTGGACGTCGCGGATTTCTCCCTCGCCGGCCGTGCGATGCGCAACGTGCGCCAGATGGTCAAGCGCATCGAGCGCGCCGGTTACGAGACTCGGGTGCGGCGCGTCCGTGACCTCGGGGAGACCGAGCTGGAGCGCGTTCGGCAGGCCGCCGACGACTGGCGCGGCACGGACACCGAGCGCGGCTTCTCGATGGCCCTGGGCCGCATCGGCGACCTCTCCGACGGCGACTGCCTCATCGCCACCGCCCACAAGGCCGACGACCAGCCCGGCCCGTACGGCGACCTCAAGGCGATCCTGCACTTCGTGCCCTGGGGCACCGACGGGGCCTCCCTGGACCTGATGCGACGGGACCGCACGGCCGACCCCGGCATGAACGAACTGCTCATCGTCGCGGCCCTCCAGGCGGCCCCGAAGTTCGGCATCACGCGCGTGTCGCTGAACTTCGCCATGTTCCGCTCGGCGCTCGCGCGCGGCGAGAAGATCGGCGCGGGCCCTGTGCTGCGCGCCTGGCGCGGTCTGCTGGTCTTCCTGTCCCGCTGGTTCCAGATCGAGTCCCTGTACAAGTTCAACGCGAAGTTCCAGCCCCGCTGGGAGCCCCGCTTCGTCGTCTACCGGGCCTCCGGAGACCTTCCGCGCATCGGCTTCGCCGCCATGCAGGCGGAGGGCTTCGTCAACCTCGCACTCCCGCTGCCGCGCTTCCTGCGCCGCCGCTCGCACAGCGCACGCGCGTGTGCGCACGCGGTCGGCGAGCGGGACGTCAGAGCGGCGTGACCCAGGCCGCGCGGTCCGTGCCCCACAGGCCGCGCGGTCCCACGGATCCACGCTGGGCCTAGGCTGAACGCATGAGCAAGCAGAGCGGACGCGGGCGCGTCGCCGGCCTTCCGGAATGGGACCGCTGCGCGGTCATGGGGGTCGTGAACGTCACCCCCGACTCCTTCTCCGACGGCGGCCGCTGGTTCGACACGACGGCCGCCGTCAAGCACGGCCTCGCTCTCGTCGAGGAGGGCGCAGATTTGGTCGACGTCGGCGGCGAGTCCACCCGCCCCGGCGCCACCCGCGTCGACGAGGCCGAGGAGCTCCGGCGCGTCGTCCCCGTCGTCCGCGGACTCGCCTCCGAGGGCGTCGCCGTCTCCGTCGACACCATGCGCGCCTCCGTCGCCGCACAGGCCCTCGCCGCCGGCGCCGCCCTCGTCAACGACGTCAGCGGTGGCCTCGCCGACCCGGCGATGATCCCGGTCGTCGCCGACGCGGGCGCCCCCTTCGTCGTCATGCACTGGCGCGGCTTCCTGGAGGGCGGCAACGTCAGGGGCGTCTACGGCGACGTCGTCGCCGAGGTCCTGGACGAGCTCCGCGCGCGCGTGGACGCCGTCCTCACGGGCGGTGTCGCCCCCGACCGTGTCGTCGTCGACCCGGGTCTCGGCTTCTCCAAGGACGCCGAGCACGACCTGGTCCTCCTCTCCCACCTCGACCGTCTCCTCGGCCTCGGCCACCCCCTGCTCGTCGCCGCCTCCCGCAAGCGCTTCCTCGGCCGTGTCCTCGCCGGCCCGGAGGGCGCCCCGCCGCCCGCGCGCGAGCGCGACGCCGCCACGGCCGCCGTATCCGCCCTCGCGGCGCACGCCGGAGCATGGGCGGTACGCGTGCACGAGGTGCGTGCGACGGCGGACGCGGTACGGGTCGCCCGCGCCGTGGAAGGAGCCCGGTGAGCGCCCCGCACACGGACGTGGAGCAGGTGGAGGCCGCCAACACCTCCTTCTACGAGGCGCTGGAGCGCGGCGACTTCGAGGCACTGTCCTCGCTCTGGCTCACCCCGGCCGACCTGGGCGTCGACGAGGAGTACCACGACCCGGCCGACGTCGGCGTGGTCTCCTGCGTCCACCCCGGCTGGCCCGTGCTGACCGGACGCGGCGAGGTCCTCAGGTCGTACGCGCTGATCATGGCGAACACCGACTACATCCAGTTCTTCCTCACCGACGTGCATGTCTCCGTCACCGGCGACACCGCCCTGGTGACCTGCACCGAGAACATCCTCAGCGGCGGCCCCGCGCCCGAGGGCAGCGAGGAGCTGGGCCCGCTGGTCGGCCAGCTGGTGGTCGCCACGAACGTGTTCCGGCGCACCCCCGAGGGCTGGAGGATGTGGTCCCACCACGCCTCCCCGGTACTGGCCGAGAGCGACGAGGACGAGGACGAGGAGACGCCCTCGTAAGCCGTCAGGACCAGGAAGTGGTTGGAATCACGAACCCCTGGGTATGGGCGGCTACCAACCCGTGAGCCGCCGGGTTCCCCAGGGGAAACACAAGGTGAAACCTCCTGGGCCCGGCACGTGCCCGCGCCCCCGTGGCCCGGCTCTGTCAGTGCTCGCAGGTAGATTCGTTCGAGGCCGGTGTGCCGCCCGCACACGGCACGGACCGGCCGGCACCGACGATTGCAGGAGTGATTCGCGTGGATCGTGTCGCGCTGCGCGGCCTCAAGGCCCGCGGGCACCACGGCGTGTTCCCCAGGGAACGCGAGGAGGGCCAGACCTTCGTCGTGGACCTCGTCCTGGGCCTGGACACCCGGCCGGCCGCCGCCGCCGACGACCTGGCGAAGACCGTGCACTACGGCATCGTGGCCGAGGAGGTCGTGGCCGTCGTCGAGGGCGAGCCCGTCAACCTCATCGAAACTCTCGCCGAACGCATCGCCCAGGCCTGTCTGAAGCACGACGGGGTAGAGGAGGTCGAGGTCCGGGTCCACAAACCCGACGCACCGATCACCGTCCCGTTCGACGACGTGACCGTCACCATCACCCGGAGCCGAGCATGACCGCGTCCTTCACCGCGGGTCACAGCGACCCGACCGTACAGCCGGTACCCGCTTCCGTCGTGCAGCAGGTGGACGCCGCCGACACCACCCTGCACAACCCGAAACGGGCCGTGCTCTCCCTCGGCTCCAACCTCGGCAACCGCCTGGAGACCATCCAGGGGGCCATCGACGCTCTTGAGGACACCCCGGGCGTCCGCGTCAAGGCGGTCTCCCCCGTCTACGAGACCGAGCCGTGGGGCGTGGCGGCCGACAGCCAGCCGTCGTACTTCAACGCGGTCGTCGTGCTGAAGACCACGCTGCCCCCGTCCTCCCTGCTGGAGCGGGCGCACGCGATCGAGGAGGCCTTCAACCGGGTGCGGGACGAGCGCTGGGGCCCGCGCACCCTCGACGTCGACATCGTCGCGTACGCCGAGGTGGTCTCCGACGACCCGGTCCTCACCCTGCCCCACCCCCGCGCCCATGAGCGCGCCTTCGTCCTCGCCCCCTGGCACGACGTGGAGCCCGAGGCCCAGCTGCCCGGCCGCGGCCCGGTCGCCGAACTCCTCGGCACCGTCACCCGGGAGGGCGTGGAAGCCCGCAAGGACCTGGAACTCCAGCTGCCCGAATAGCCGTTAAGGTCAACACGACCACAGTCCGCGGGACAGCCCGAGGACCCCCGGGGGAGCTGAAGGAACACCGTGAGAGAGCTGCGCATCAGGCTGCTGGCCGGCGTCTTCGCCGTCGCCGGGGTCCTGTCCTGGGCGGGCGCCCGCCTGTGGAACTCGATCGGGACCCTGCCCAGCGTCCCGTTGGCCGCCCCCATCGTCCTCGCCCTGATCGCCGTGGTCCTCGTGGCCACGGCCCTCTCGATCCGTGCCCGTCTCAAGGCCCAGCGGGAGCGCAACCCGGAAGCGAAGGGCGTCGACCCCCTGATGGCCGCCCGCGCGGTCGTCTTCGGCCAGGCCAGCGCCCTGGTCGCCGCCCTGGTCTCCGGCATGTACGGCGGCACCGGCGTCTTCCTCCTGGAGTCCCTCGACATCCCCGCCCGCCGGGACCAGGCCATCTACGCCGGCTTCTCGGTCCTGGCCGGCATCGCGGTGATAGCGGCGGCCATCTTCCTGGAGCGCGTCTGCAAGCTCCCGGAGGACGACGACCGGAACACGGGGGCCACGTCGACCGCGTGAGGCTCCAAAGCCGACAGGCCGCTCAGCGGGCCATGATCAGGCTCATCGCCTCGTTGCGGGTCGCCGCGTCCCGCAGCTGACCCCGCACGGCGGAGGTGAGCGTCTTGGCACCGGGCTTGCGGATCCCCCGCATCGACATGCACATGTGCTCGCACTCCACGACGACGATGACGCCGCGCGGCTCCAGCATCTCCATCAGGGAGTCCGCGATCTGCGTGGTGAGCCGTTCCTGCACCTGCGGCCGGCGGGCGTAGACGTCCACGAGCCGGGCCAGCTTCGACAGCCCTGTGATCTTGCCGGTGGTGGCCGGGATGTACCCGACATGAGCGACACCCCGGAACGGCACCAGATGATGCTCACAGGTGCTGTACACCTCGATGTCCTTCACGAGCACCATCTCGTCGTGCCCCAGATCGAACGTCGTGGTCAGCACGTCCTCAGGCTTCTGCCACAGCCCCGCGAATATCTCCTTGTACGCCCGAGCCACCCGCGTCGGCGTCTCCCTCAGCCCCTCGCGGTCCGGGTCCTCTCCGACCGCGATCAGCAGCTCGCGTACGGCGTTCTCGGCGCGCTTCTCGTCGAACTCGCCGATGGAGCCCTCGCCGTACAGCGTCACGGGGTCGGTCATCTGGTGCCTCGTTCCTAGAGTCCTCACGGCCGAAAAACGCCGCGGCCCCCCAGGCTAAAACCTGGGGGGCGCGGCATCCATTCCGGGCCTGGTGAGGTCACCGAGGTGTGACCGGAGGTCAGCTTCCGGTCAGCTTTCCGGGCGGGTCAGCTCTCGGGACGCTCCTCGGGAACCGCCTCCGCGGCCGGCTCCGACGCGGTGGCCTTGGCGGTGGTGATCGCCGGGGTCGCGCCGTTGGCGCCGTTCGTCAGTGCGAGCTCCTTGGGGGAGAGCACCGGCGGACGGGTGGACGGCGTGCGTCGCGAGGAACCGGTCCAGGCCGGCCGTGCCGGACGCTTGACGATGGCGGAGAAGATCTCGGCGATCTGCTCCTTGCCCAGCGTCTCCTTCTCCAGGAGCTGGAGCACGAGGTTGTCGAGGACGTCGCGGTTCTCGACCAGGATCTCCCAGGCCTCGTTGTGCGCGTTCTCGATGAGCTTCTTGACCTCTTCGTCGACCAGCGCGGCGACCTCTTCCGAGTAGTCGCGCTGGTGAGCCATCTCACGTCCGAGGAACGGCTCGGTGTTGTCGCCACCGAACTTGATGGCGCCGAGACGCTCGGTCATGCCGTACTGCGTGACCATCGCGCGGGCCGTCGCCGTGGCCTTCTCGATGTCGTTGGCTGCGCCGGTGGTCGGGTCGTGGAAGACCAGTTCCTCGGCAGCGCGGCCGCCCAGCATGTAGGCGAGCTGGTCGAGCATCTCGTTGCGCGTGGTCGAGTACTTGTCCTCGTCCGGCAGGACCATCGTGTAGCCGAGAGCACGGCCTCTGGAGAGGATCGTGATCTTGTGGACCGGGTCGGAGTTCGGGGAGGCCGCCGCGACCAGGGCGTGTCCGCCCTCGTGGTACGCGGTGATCTTCTTTTCCTTGTCCGACATGATCCGGGTCCGCTTCTGCGGGCCCGCCACGACACGGTCGATGGCCTCGTCGAGCATGTGGTTGTCGATCAGCTTCTTGTTGCTGCGCGCCGTGAGGAGCGCCGCTTCGTTCAGCACGTTCGACAGGTCCGCGCCGGTGAAGCCCGGCGTGCGGCGGGCGACCGCCGACAGGTCGACGTCCGGGGCGACCGGCTTGCCCTTCTGGTGAACCTTGAGGATCTCCAGACGGCCCTGCATGTCCGGGCGGTCGACCGCGATCTGGCGGTCGAAGCGGCCGGGGCGCAGAAGGGCCGGGTCGAGGATGTCGGGCCGGTTCGTCGCGGCGATGAGGATCACGCCGCCCTTGACGTCGAAGCCGTCCATCTCGACGAGCAGCTGGTTCAGGGTCTGCTCGCGCTCGTCGTGGCCACCGCCGAGGCCGGCGCCGCGGTGGCGGCCGACCGCGTCGATCTCGTCGACGAAGACGATCGCCGGGGCGTTCGCCTTGGCCTGCTCGAAGAGGTCACGGACTCGGGAGGCACCGACACCGACGAACATCTCGACGAAGTCGGAACCCGAGATCGAGTAGAAGGGCACGCCGGCCTCGCCCGCGACGGCGCGCGCGAGCAGGGTCTTGCCGGTGCCGGGAGGGCCGTACAGCAGTACGCCCTTGGGGATCTTGGCCCCGACCGCCTGGAACTTCGCCGGTTCCTGGAGGAACTCCTTGATCTCCTGGAGCTCCTCGACGGCCTCGTCCGAGCCGGCGACGTCCGAGAACGTCGTCTTCGGAGTGTCCTTGGTGATGAGCTTCGCCTTGGACTTCCCGAAGTTCATGACCCGGGAGCCGCCACCCTGCATCTGATTCATCAGGAACAGGAAGACGACCACGATGAGGACGAAGGGGAGCAGGGAGAGCAGGATCCCGACGAAGGCGTTCTGCTTCGTCGGCGAGACGGTGTACCCGTCGGGGATCTGCTTGTCCTGGTACTTGGTCTGCAGCGTGTTGGCGATGGTCACGCCCTGGTCGCCGATGTAGCTCGCCTGGATCTTCGAGCTGCCCTCGACCTTTTCGCCGTCCTTGAGCTGCACCTTGATGGTGTTCTCGTCGCCGGTGGTCAGCTTGGCTTGTTCGACCTTGTTGTCATTGATCGCCTGGACGACCTGGCCGGTGTCCACCGTCTTGTAGCCGCCGGACGAGCCGACGACCTGCATCAACACGACCACGGCAAGGACGGCCAGCACGATCCACATGACCGGCCCACGGAAGTATCGCTTCACGTCCATCCATACGGAGCGATGTCGCCCCGTCCCTCCTGCCATAGTGAGTTTGATAAGACAGTTCTTCTGACGGTACCCCAGCATTGTGGGCCGAAGCCGCACCGGAGGGCTGTCGCACCCGTCTGCATGCTCCAACGGCGCGAAACCCGCTGGGGTTCCCGATCGTCCTACAGGGCTTGGGCCGTCTGGCTCAGCCGCCGTAGACGTGGGGCGCGAGCGTACCGACGAACGGGAGGTTGCGGTACTTCTCTGCGTAGTCGAGACCGTAGCCGACGACGAACTCGTTGGGGATGTCGAAGCCGACCCACTCCACGTCGATGGCGACCTTGGCGGCGTCCGGCTTGCGCAGCAGGGTGCAGACCTTGAGCGACTCCGGCTCGCGGGAGCCCAGGTTGGACAGCAGCCAGGACAGCGTCAGGCCGGAGTCGATGATGTCCTCGACGATCAGGACATGCCGGCCCTTGATGTCGGTGTCGAGGTCCTTGAGGATCCGCACCACACCGGAGGACTGGGTGCCCGCGCCGTAGGAGGACACGGCCATCCAGTCCATGGTGACGGGGGTGGACAGCGCCCGGGCGAGGTCCGCCATGACCATCACCGCGCCCTTGAGGACACCGACGATCAGCAGGTCCTTGCCCGCGTACTCCGCGTCGATCTTCGCGGCGAGCTCCACGAGCTTCGCGTCGATCTCTTCCTTGGTGATGAGTACCTCTTTGAGGTCGGCACCCATGTCTTTCGCGTCCACCCGCATCACTTTCGGTCGTCCCACCGGCCACCCGATTCCCCCCGGAGGGGAGCCGAGGATTCAGCCTTGCCGAATCACCAGTCTGCCACCCTGCCGCTGGGCGACGACCTTGCCGGGGAGATTGATGGCTCCCTGGCCGCGCCAGCCGGTGATCAGCCGGTCGACTTCCTCGATGTGGCGGGCGAACAGCGAACCGGCCGGGGCGCCGGCCTCGATGGCCGCCTGGCGCAGGATGCGGCGGCGTACGGCGGGCGGCAGGGCGTAGAGCTTCGCGCACTCCAGGAGGCCTGCCGCGTCGCGTACGGAGGCCTCGGCCTGGCGGGCCCAGGCGTCGAGGGCGTCGGCGTCGTCCCGGGAGAGCTGGGCGGTGCGGGCGAGCGCCTCGACGACTCCTTTGCCCAGCGCCTTCTCCAGGGCGGGCAGGCCCTCCTGGCGCAGCCGGGAACGGGTGTACGCGGGGTCGGCGTTGTGCGGGTCGTCCCAGACCGGCAGGGACTGGACCATGCAGGCCTTGCGGGCTGTCTGCCGGTCGAGCTGCAGGAAGGGGCGGCGGTAACGGCCGTCGGCCCCCGAGACCGCGGCCATTCCGGACAGGGAGCGGATGCCGGAGCCGCGGGCGAGGCCGAGCAGGACGGTTTCGGCCTGGTCGTCGCGGGTGTGACCGAGCAGAACGGCGGTCGCGCCATGGCGTTCGGCCGCGGCGTCGAGGGCGGCGTAGCGGGCGTAGCGGGCGGCGGCCTCTGGTCCGCCTTCGCGGCCGACTGTGACGGCGGTGGACTCGACGGGGTCCAGGCCGAGTTCGCGGAGCCTGAGGACGACTTCCTCGGCGCGCTGGTCGGAGCCGGGCTGGAGGCCGTGGTCGACGGTGATGCCGCCGGCGCGGACGCCGAGCTTGGGGGCCTCGAAGGCGAGGGCGGAAGCGAGCGCCATGGAGTCGGCGCCGCCGGAGCACGCCACGAGCACGAGCGGCGACGGGCGCCTGTGCGGACTCTGCTCGGCGGGGCTGTGATGGTCGTTGAGGATGTCGTGGAGGACGCGGCGGACCGCCAGGCGTATCGCCGCGACCGCAGGATGGGGACCCATGTCCGGTTCCCTTCATGAAGTTTTCGGGGGTGAGCCCGAGATTCGGTCACTCAGAGTGTGAAGATGGTGACAGAACCGGGCCGTTCCCCGAGCATTGCACGCCTACGCATGGCTCACGGTCCCTCGGACGGGTGATTGAAGGGGCGTTCGCCTGCCGTCGGCCGGATTCCTCTCACGACGTCCGCGCGCGGTTACACGACCCGCCCTCGGGGTTCACGACTCGGCCTTGCGGTGCACCCTCGCGACCCAGTCCGCCGGTTTGGCGATCTCCGTCTTGGTCGGGAGGGTGTTCGGGGAGGTCCAGACACGGTTGAAGCCGTCCATGCCGACCTGGTCGACGACGGCGCGTACGAAGCGTTCGCCGTCGCGGTACTGCCGGAGCTTGGCGTCCAGGCCCAGCAGTTTGCGCAGCGCCATGTCCAGGCGGGAGGCGCCCTTGGCCCGCCGCTGCTGAAACTTCTCGCGGATCTCGGCGACGCTCGGCACCACGGCCGGGCCCACTCCGTCCATGACGAAGTCGGCGTGGCCCTCCAGGAGGGACATCACGGCGGTGAGGCGGCCGAGGATCTCCCGCTGGGCCGGGGTCTGCACGATCTCCACGAACGAGCGCCCGGCGTCGTCCTCCTCGCCCTCCGGGCGGCTCCCGGCGAGCGACTGGGCGGCCTCACGGATGCGCTCCAGGACGGTCATGGGGTCGACCTCGGTCTCCCCCAGGAACGACTGGATTTCGCCCTCCAGGTGGTCGCGCAGCCAGGGCACGGCCGTGAACTGCGTGCGGTGGGTCTCCTCGTGCAGGCAGACCCACAGGCGGAAGTCGTGGGGCTGGACGTCGAGTTCGCGCTCCACATGCACGATGTTCGGGGCGACGAGGAGGAGCCGGCCACCGCCGTTGGCCCCTGCGGGGAGTTCGCGGGTGGGCGGGGCGAAGGTCTCGTACTGGCCGAGGACGCGGGAGGACAGGAACGACAGCAGCATGCCCAGTTCGACGCCCGTCACCTTGCCGCCGACGGCGCCCAGGACCGCACCGCCCGGGGTGTTGCCGCGTCGTTCCTGCATCTTCTCCAGGAGCGGTTTGAGGATCTCCCGGAATCCGGCGACGTTCGCCCGGACCCAGCCGGGGCGGTCGACGACGAGTACGGGAGTGTCGTGGACGTCCTCCGTCCCCATCCGGGTGAAGCCGCGGACGTGTTCCTCCGAGACCTTGGCGTGCCGGCGCAGTTCCGCGACGACGGCCCGGGCCTCGTCACGGCTCACGTCGGGGCCCGGCCGTACGAGCCGGGTCGCGGTCGCCACCGCGAGATTCCAGTCGACCATCTCGGCACCACCGATGCTCGTCATGCGTCAACCGTACGTGAGCGTTCCCACTTGGGGCAGGCCGCTCGGTCGGGCAAAGCCGACGTCTGCCCCACCGGGCCCCCGGCCGGTTCAGCCGCAGCCGCAGGCCGCCAGCGCGGTCGCCGTGCGGTCCAGAGCGCTCTGCGCCGCTGCCGAATCGGTCGTGTCCGACGCGAGGAACGCGAAGGCCAGCAGTCGGCCGTCCTGGTCGACGACCGTCCCGGCCAAGGCGTTCACCCCTGTGAGGGTGCCCGTCTTCGCCCGTACGATGCCCGCCGCGCCGTCTGTGTAGCGGCTGGTCAGGGTGCCGGTGAAGCCGGCCACCGGGAGGCCCGTGAGGACGGGGCGGAGCTCGGGGTGGGCCGGGGCGCCCGCCTTCACCAGCAGGGCTGTCAGCACCTCCGCGGTGAGCCGGTCGGCGCGGTCGAGGCCGCTGCCGTCGTGGAAGTCGGCGCCGGACAGCGGGAGCCCGAGCTTCTTCAGCTGGGCGCTGATCGCCTTGCCGCCGCCCGCGAAGTCGGCGCGCTGTCCGGTCGCGACGGCGGTCTGGCGGGCGAGGGCCTCGGCGATGTCGTTGTCGCTGTTGGTCAGCATGCGTTCGACCAGGGCCGACAGGGGCGGTGAGGAGACCTCGGCGAGATTCTCGGCGCGACCGGTCGCCTTGGACGGGCCGGGGGAGGTCGTCTTGATGCCGTGGGCTGACAGGAGCTTCGCGAAGGTGCGGGTCGCTTCCGTCGCCGGGTCGCTCACGCGCGCGACGGGGCCGCTCGTCGAGTCGTCGGTGCGGGCCTCGTCCGCCATCAGGGCGCTGACGGGGGCGAGGTTGTCGTTGACCCCGATCGGGTGCATCTCGGAGCCGGCGTAGAGGGTTTTGTCGTAGGAGAGCGTGACGGTGGTGATGTCCCGCTTCTTGAGGGCCGCGGCAGTCTCCCCGGCCAGTTCCCGCAGGCTCGCCCAGCCTCCCCCGTCGTCCGTGCGGGCCGTGAGCGTGGGGTCGCCGCCGCCGACGAGGACGAGCTCCTTGGTGTCGGGTTCCAGGGCCGCGCGGGTGGTGAGGCGGTGGTCGGCGCCGAGGGCGGAGAGGGCGGCGACCGCGGTGGCGATCTTCGTGGTGGAGGCGGGGGTCAGCGCGGTCCCCGCGCCCGCGTCGTAGAGCCGCTTGCCGGTGGTGACGTCGACGACGGCCGCGGTGTGGTGGGCGCCGAGTGCCGGGGTCCCGAGGAGTGGGTCGAGGACGCCCGCGAGGGCCGTTCCGATCGGGGCGGACTTCACGGAGTTGCCGGCGCCGCCGAGTCCGACGAGCACGGACGCGGCGCTCGGGGCGGGGTGCGGCGCCGAGTCCGTCGTACCGGAATCACCACCGTGATCTGTGCCACCCGGCTGCTCCAGTGCGGCTGCCCGGTCCCGCTCGGCCGTACGCTGACCGGTGGAGTCCCACGGACCGGCGGCGGTCGCCACGGTGGCGGCCAGCGCCAGACCGGCGGTGGCGGCGCCCGCGGTGTACTGCCAGGTCTTGACGACCTTCGGCCTCGGAATCCGGGCAAGCCCTGTGACCTGCGGTTTCACGGCGGCGACGGTGCGTGCGAGATACGGCCGTACGGCGTCCGTGGCCCGGGTGAGTCCTGGGCGCACGGCGTCCGCGGCGCGTGCCAGACGGGGTCGTACGGCGTTCGCGAACCGCACCACATGCGGCCTCGCGGTCCGCCAAGGCCTCAGTTCAGGCACGACCAACAGCCCCTTTCGCGATCACACACCAGCGTGAGGGACACTTAACCACCAGAACTATGTGCTGATCATGGAGGAGCCACCGGTGGAGTTCGACGTCACGATCGAGATTCCGAAGGGTTCGCGGAACAAGTACGAGGTGGACCACGAGACCGGTCGGATCCGCCTGGACCGTCGACTCTTCACCTCGACCGCCTACCCGACCGACTACGGCTTCGTCGAGAACACCCTCGGCGAGGACGGCGACCCGCTGGACGCGCTGGTCATTCTTGACGAGCCGACGTTCCCGGGCTGCCTCATCAAGTGCCGTGCGATCGGCATGTTCCGGATGACGGACGAGGCCGGCGGTGACGACAAGCTGCTCTGCGTGCCGGCGACGGACCCGCGCCAGGAGCACCTGCGCGACATCCACCACGTCTCCGAGTTCGACCGCCTGGAGATCCAGCACTTCTTCGAGGTCTACAAGGACCTGGAGCCCGGCAAGTCCGTCGAGGGCGCCGACTGGGTCGGCCGCACCGACGCCGAGGCCGAGATCGAGCGGTCCTACAAGCGCTTCAAGGACCAGGGCGGCCACTGAGCCCTGTGCGACGAACGGGCCGCACGCACACGCGTGCGGCCCGTTCGCATGCCCGCGCATACTGAGGCTTACGGAATGTGTCGTTCAGGGAGCGTTACGGAGTGACGGAGGCGGAGTACCGCAAGCCGCAGTCGGACGAGGCCAGGAGTTTCTACGACTCCGAGATCACGTCCGAGTTCGCCGTTCCCGACGGGCTCGCCATGCCCAGAGGCGTCGGCGGCGAGGCGGAGACCACGTCGGAGTTCGCGGTGCCGAAGGGGCTGGAGGTGCCGCAGCCGCCCACCGCCGAGTCGGAGGGTTCGGCGTTCAACACGCCCCGGACCTACAGCGCGAGGGACGCGCCGGTCGCCTTCACGCCCGCGACCGGCATACCGGTGGTCAGCCTCACCAAGGACGTGCCGTGGCAGGACCGGATGCGCACGATGCTGCGGATGCCGGTGACCGAGCGGCCCGCGCCGGAGCCGGTGCAGAAGTCCGAGGACGAGGCCGGTCCGGCCGTCCCGCGCGTGCTCGACCTGACCCTGCGCATCGGCGAGCTGCTCCTCGCGGGCGGTGAGGGCGCGGAGGACGTGGAAGCGGCGATGTTCGCCGTCTGCCGGTCGTACGCTCTCGACCGCTGTGAGCCGAACGTCACCTTCACGCTGCTGTCGATCTCGTACCAGCCGTCGCTGGTGGAGGACCCGGTGACGGCGTCCAGGACCGTGCGGCGGCGCGGCACCGACTACACGCGCCTCGCGGCCGTCTTCCAGCTCGTGGACGACCTCAGCGACCCCGAGACGGCCATCTCCCTGGAGGAGGCGTACCGGCGGCTCGCCGAGATCCGGCGCAACCGGCACCCGTATCCGACCTGGGTGCTCACCACGGCGAGCGGGTTGCTCGCGGGCGCCGCCTCCGTGCTCGTCGGCGGTGACCTGGTCGTGTTCGTCGCGGCCATGCTCGGCGCGATGCTCGGCGACCGGCTGGCGTGGCTGTGCGCGGGGCGGGGGCTGCCGGAGTTCTACCAGTTCACGGTTGCCGCGATGCCGCCCGCGGCGATCGGGGTCGCCCTGACGCTGGCCCATGTGGACGTGAAGGCGTCGGCGGTCATCACCGGTGGGCTGTTCGCGCTGCTGCCGGGGCGGGCGCTGGTGGCGGGCGTCCAGGACGGACTGACCGGGTTCTACATCACCGCGTCGGCCCGGTTGCTGGAGGTCATGTACTTCTTCGTGGGCATTGTCGTGGGCGTGCTGGTGATGCTCTACGTGGGCGTGCAGCTGGGGGCGCATCTCAATCCCGACGAGGCGCTGTCGACGGACCCGCGGCCGCTGTGGCAGACCGCCGCGTCCATGTTGCTGTCGCTGACCTTCGCCGTACTGCTTCAGCAGGAACGATCCACCGTGTTGGCCGTCACCTTGAACGGTGGCGTCGCCTGGTGTGTGTACGGCGCGATGCACTACACCGGGGAATTCTCCCCGGTTGCCTCCACGGCCGTCGCGGCGGGTCTTGTGGGGTTGTTCGGGCAGTTGCTGTCCCGGTTCCGGTTCGCTTCCGCGCTGCCGTACACGACCGCGGCGATCGGGCCGCTGCTGCCGGGTTCCGCGACGTACTTCGGGTTGTTGTCGATCGCTCAGAACCAGGTCGACGAGGGGCTGGTGTCGCTGTCCAAGGCGGCGGCGCTTGCCATGGCCATCGCCATTGGGGTCAACCTGGGGTCTGAGATCTCCCGGTTGTTCCTGAGGGTCGGTTCTGCGGGGAAGCGGCGGGCCGCCAAGAGGACACGGGGGTTCTGAGCTTCGGTCAGTAGCCCTCGTTGTACGGGTACTGCTGGTTCTGCTGACCGTACGGCTGCCGGCCGTGGTTCTGTGGGTACTGCTGGGCGTACGGCTGCGGTTGCTGGGGCTGCTGGCCGTAGGGCTGGTCGTAGCCGTACTGCTGCTGCGGCGGCTGCTGCTGCTGCTCGTCGTTCGACGGGATGCGGCGGAGCTGGGTCGTCGCGTCGTCCATGGGCTGGTACGGCTGCTGAGCCGGAGCCTGTGCCGCCGCGCGCTTCTTCTTCCCGCGCTCGCGGAGGTACTCGATGATGATCGGGACCACGGAGACGAAGACGATCAGCACGAGGATGGCCTCGACGTTCTTGTGGATGACGTCGATCTGGCCGAGCCAGTAACCCGCGAGGGTCACGCCCGTGCCCCAGGCCACGCCACCGATCACGTTGTACGTCAGGAAGGTGCGGTACTTCATACGGCCGGCGCCCGCCACGATGGGGGCGAAGGTGCGCACGATCGGCACGAAGCGGGCCAGGACGATCGCCTTGGGGCCGTACTTCTCCATGAACTCATGGGCCTTCTCCAGGTTCTCCTGCTTGAAGAGCCTGGAGTTCGGCCGACTGAAGAGCTTCGGGCCGAAGAACTTGCCGATCATGTAGCCGACCTGGTCGCCGAGGACGGCGGCCAGCACGATCAGGGCGCACACCAGCCACAGCGGCTGGCTGATGAACTCGCCCTGGGCCACGAAGAGGCCCGCCGTGAACAGCAGCGAGTCACCTGGCAGGAAGGCGAACAGCCCGGACTCCGCGAAGACGATCAGCAGGATGCCCGGGAGGCTGAAGGTCTCGATCAGATAGTCGGGACTGAGCCACTCGGGGGCGAGCGCGAGCGTGGTCACGGGATTGTGGCTCCTGCGTGTGGGGTTCGGGCTGGGACTGGCTGCCCACAAGTATCAACGCAGCCATGGTGACCCAGGTTCCTTGGGGCTCCCCAGGATGCACTGTGCTCCGTCTGGGACAAAGCTGTGAGCCATGGGTATTGACGAATACGGCGGCGGCCAGGGGCCCCAGCCCGATGTGCTCGTAGTGACCACGAACGACGTGCCCGGACACCGGGTCCAGGAGGTGCTGGGCGAGGTCTTCGGGTTGACCGTGCGCTCCCGGCATCTCGGCAGCCAGATCGGCGCCGGGCTGAAGTCGATGATCGGCGGCGAGCTCAAGGGGCTCACCAAGACGCTGGTGCAGACCCGCAACCAGGCCATGGAGCGGCTCGTCGAGCAGGCACGCGCGCGTGGGGCGAACGCCGTGCTGATGTTCCGCTTCGACGTGACGGAGGCGGCGGACGTGGGCACGGAGGTGTGCGCCTACGGGACGGCGGTGGTCCTGACCCGGGAGTAGCCCCCGGGTCGGACGACTACGAGGTGCGGCGGGCCGCGTTGGCCGTGATCGCCTCCCTGAGGTGCTCGGCCAGACCTGGACGCATGGTGTCGTAGAACGCCTTGAAGCGCTCGTCCGAGACGTACATCTCGGCGAGGCCGACGTGCATGTCGTACGGGCAGTCGTAGAACCATGTGCAGATGTGCTGCCGGTGTTCCTCGGCCATGTCCGTCGCCGCCTTGCCGGTCGGCGGTTCGTCGGCGGCCATCAGGGCGTCATAGCGCTCGCCCCAGGCGTTGACCTCGGCCTGCATGCGCTTCCAGTCGTCCTTGGTGTAGCGCGCGGCGCGGCGCTGTGACTCGGCGTACGCCTCGGTGCCGCCCCAGCGCTGTTCCGCCTCCTCGGCGTACTGCTCGGGGTCCTTGTCGCCGAAGACCTCGAAGCGTTCCTCGGGGGTGAGATTGATGCCCATCCTGCGTGCCTCCATGGCGTGTTCCACGGCCGCCGCCATCTTCTGCAGCTTCTCGATCCGGGCGGTCAGCAGTTCATGCCGGCGGCGCAGATGCGCGCGCGGGTCCGCGGCCGGGTCGTCGAGCAGGGCGGCGACCTCGTCGAGCGGGAAGCCGAGCTCGCGGTAGAACAGGATCTGCTGCAGCCGGTCGAGGTCGGCGTCGCCGTAGCGCCGGTGGCCCGCTCGGCTGCGCTCACTCGGGGTGAGCAGGCCGATGTCGTCGTAGTGGTGCAGTGTGCGCACGGTGACGCCGGCGAAGCCCGCGACCTGTCCCACGGAGTAGCTCACTTCGTCCGCTCCCTTCTCGGTACGCGCTCCACGGTGGCTCCTCACGCCACGTGAGGTGCAAGAGGGTTTCTTTCAAAATGTCGTGACCGTTTTGTCCGCTTATCGTGAGCCCGTGGCCCAGGACACCGCGCAGCAGGCACCCGCCCCGGCGACTCCGGCGCGCGCCCTGCTGCCGTTGATCCTCCCGGCTGTAGTGGTGGGCGTGGGCGCGAGTCTGCTCCTCATTGGGGTGAGCGCGGCGGCCGAGGAGCTCCAGCACGTGCTGTGGCGGAACCTGCCGGACGCGCTGGGGGTGGGCCGGTACTCCGCGCTGTGGATGCTGGTGATGCTCACGGCGACGGGGGTGGTCGTGGGACTGGTGGTGTGGAAGGCGCCGGGGCACGCCGGTCCGGATCCGGCCACCATGGGGCTGGACGCTCCGGTGCTGCCGCTCGCGGTTCTGCCGGGGCTGCTGCTGGCGACCGCGCTGATGCTCGCGGGCGGGCCGAGCCTCGGGCCCGAGAACCCGATCATCGCGGTGAACGTGGCCCTGACCTTCTGGCTGGGGCGCCGGCTGCTCCCGCGGATGCCGCGCGGACTGTGGCCGGCGCTGGCGGAGGCGGCGACGATCGGCGCGCTGTTCGGCACTCCGGTGGCGGCGGCGCTGGTGATCTCCGAGGCGCTGGCCGGGCGGCAGCTCAGGGGCGCGCTGTGGGACAACGTCTTCGGGCCGTTGGCCGCGGCCGCGGCCGGCGCGCTGACTGCCACCCTGATGGACCATCCCTCCTTCGATCTGCATCTGCCCGCGTTCGGGCGGCCCGGCTGGGGCGATCTGCTGGCCGTGCTGGTGATCGCGTCGGCGGCGACGCTGCTCGGCATGGCCGCCGTGCTGGCCTTCCCGTACGTCCATGGCGCGTTCGCGCGGCTGCGGCACCCGATGGTGGCGCTTCCGGTCGGCGGGCTCGTGCTGGGGCTGCTGGCGGCCGTCGGTGGCCATCTGACGCTCTTCAAGGGGCTGGACGAGATCGGCGAGCTGGCTGCCGATCCGACGGGCTGGTCGGCCGGACAGTTCGCCACCATGACGGTGGTGAAGCTGGCGGCGCTGCTCGTCGCGGCTTCCTGCGGCTTCCGGGGCGGGCGGATCTTCCCGGCCGTGTTCGTCGGAGTCGCCTTCGGACTGTGCGCCCACGCGCTCGTGGACGCCGTACACCTGGCCCTCGGCGTGGCGGCCGGGGTGCTGGGCGTGTTGCTCGCCGTCACCCGGCAGGCCTGGGTGAGTCTGTTCACCGCCGCCGTGCTGGTGGCCTCGCCCGCGATCCTCGCGCTGCTGTGCATCGCCTCGCTGCCAGCCTGGCTGCTGGTGACGGGGCGATCGCAGATGCAGTTGCGCGCGGACGGAACCCCGGTCCGCTGACCGACGTTGATCCCTTCTAGGAGGCACGCCCATGCCACTGCACAAAGGACCCGAGAAGCCCGACGAGCGTCCGTTGTCCGTCAATCCCTTCTACGGCGAGGCCGATCCGGTCGGCGGGATGACCGAGGCCCCGCCCAAGCACCGGCTCCCCGCCGCTCCCCTGCCGCCGTCGACCGCCTACCAGGTGGTGCACGACGAGCTGATGCTCGACGGCAACTCCCGGCTGAACCTCGCCACCTTCGTCACGACCTGGATGGAACCGCAGGCCGGGGTCCTGATGGGTGAGTGCCGGGACAAGAACATGATCGACAAGGACGAGTACCCGCGCACCGCGGAGCTGGAGCGGCGCTGCGTGGCGATGCTCGCCGACCTGTGGAACGCGCCGGATCCGTCGGCGGCGGTGGGCTGTTCGACGACCGGCTCCAGCGAGGCGTGCATGCTGGCGGGCATGGCGCTGAAGCGGCGCTGGGCGCAGCGCAACGCCGACCGGTACCCGGGGGCGCGGCCCAACCTGGTCATGGGGGTCAATGTCCAGGTGTGCTGGGAGAAGTTCTGCAACTTCTGGGAGGTGGAGGCCCGTCAGGTGCCCATGGAGGGCGACCGCTTCCACCTCGACCCGCAGGCCGCCGCCGAGCTGTGCGACGAGAACACCATCGGGGTCGTGGGCATCCTCGGCTCCACCTTCGACGGCTCCTACGAGCCGATCGCCGACCTGTGCGCGGCCCTGGACGCCCTCCAGGAGCGCACCGGTCTGGACATCCCCGTGCACGTCGACGGGGCATCCGGTGCCATGGTCGCGCCCTTCCTCGACGAGGACCTGGTGTGGGACTTCCGGCTGCCGAGGGTCGCCTCCATCAACACCTCCGGGCACAAGTACGGCCTCGTCTACCCGGGTGTCGGCTGGGCGCTGTGGCGGGACAACGAGGCGCTGCCCGAGGAGCTCGTGTTCCGGGTGAACTACCTGGGCGGTGACATGCCGACCTTCGCGCTGAACTTCTCCCGGCCCGGGGCCCAGGTCGTCGCGCAGTACTACACCTTCCTCCGGCTGGGCCGCGAGGGCTACCGGGCCGTGCAGCAGTCCACTCGGGACGTGGCCCGGGGCGTCGCCGACCGCGTGGAGGCGCTCGGCGACTTCCGGCTGCTGACCCGCGGCGACGAACTCCCCGTGTTCGCGTTCACCACGGCACCGGGCATCGAGGCGTACGACGTCTTCGACGTCTCCCGGCGACTGCGCGAGCGGGGCTGGCTCGTCCCGGCGTACACCTTCCCTCCGCACCGCGAGGACCTGTCGGCGCTGCGCGTGGTCTGCCGCAACGGCTTCTCGACCGACCTGGCCGACCTGTTCGTCGAGGACCTGGCCGGCCTGCTGCCCGAACTGCGGCGCCAGCCGCATCCGTTCACCCACGACAAAGGGGCGGCGACCGGTTTCCACCACTGACCGCGCCCGCCCCGCCGCCCTGCCGCTCCCCCGGCCCCGCACCATGACGATCCCCCCCGTCCGCCCTCTCAGCGCCGCACTGTCATACCTGGTACACCGCTCGGCGCACCGGGGTTCCCACTTTCCCGCGGCGGACTCGAAGCCCTGACCGGTTGCGGGGCGCTACCTGCTCAGCGCCCCGCACCTCCGTACCGCCGACGGGAAGAACACCGCCAGGAGGGCCAACGGCCAGACGACCGCCGCCCGCACGTGCCCCGGGTCCCCAACGGGGCCGCCCAGCAGGTCGCGGACGGCCGTCGCCGTCCGGGCGACATCGGGTTCCACTCGACGACCGTGCCCAGCCAGGCGGGCCCGGAGTCGGGGGTCGCGAAGGCGTTGGACAGGAAGCCGACCGGTCAGACCAGGATCTGTACGGCCTGCACCAGCTCCGGCTGATCAGCGGGCGTCCTCGGGATGCCGCTCCCCCGTCGCGTAAGGGTTCTCCTCGTCGTCGGTGAGGACGCCGACGAACGGGGCGCCCTCCCCCGCGAAGGTGTACGAGCCGCCCTCGATGCGGGCGATGAGACCCTGGGTCCACTCGGCCTCGGCGTCGGCCGTGTGGATCCAGAGGTTCATGATCTCGCCGATGTGGCCGAGCTGCTGCGGGCCGTCCTCGGGCACGTAGTGCTCGGTGACGGCGGAGCGCCACTCCTCGATGCCCCGGATGCGCTCCTTGAGGAGCGCGACCGCCTCGGCGCGCGGCAGGTCGACCATGAAGCCGATGGCCGCCGACTTGATGTCCATCTTCTGGTCGTAGGAGGTCAGCGCCTCGCGCACCAGCCGCAGGAACTCCTCGGTGCCCACGTCGGTGATCTCGTACTCGGTGCGCGGCGGGCCGCCGGCCGTGGAGGGCGCGATCTCGTGCGCGTGCAGCAGCCCCTGCTTCGCCATCTGCTTCAGGGCGTGGTAGATCGAGCCGGGCTTGGCGTTGGACCACTCGTGCGCGCCCCAGTACTCCAGGTCGTTGCGCACCTGGTAGCCGTGGGCCCGTCCGTGCTGGCGCACCGCGCCGAGCACGAGAAGACGGATCGTTGACATGCGGTCCAGGTTATGGCCTCACTTCTCGGCGAGTGCCACCAGCTCGAACGCCGTCTTTCCGTCCAGGGACTCCCGGATGATGTCGGCGTGGCCCGCGTGCCGGGCCGTCTCGCGGATCAGGTGCAGAAGCACCCAGCGGACGGAGACCCGGCCCTCGGGCGGGAACCAGGGCCGGTCCGGGAGCGCGAAGGTGTCGTCGAGGCTCGGGGCCGAGCGGGCGAACGCCTCCGTCTCGGCGGCCACCTTCTCCCAGTACGCCAGCTGCGACTCGACGGTCTCGCCGTCGACCAGAGCGAAACACTCGTGCCAGTTCGACTCGTCCCGGTGTACGGCCGGCTCCTCGCCCCTGGCACGGGCGATCCAGCCCTGTTCGACCTCGGCGACGTGCTTGACCAGTCCGGCCAGGGAGAGTTCGCTCGCGCTCGGCCTGCTCGTGGCCTGGTCGTGTGTCAGCCCGAGCACCGCCCGCCGGATTCCGCCGCGCTGCTCCTCCAGGAAGGAGAGAAGCGCTCCGCGCTCGTCGCCGCTCGCTTCTGCCGGAACGTGAGTGACCATGACGGCCGCCTTTCGCTTTCGTGGAGCCGGGGTGCTTCCCCCTGACACCGACGAAGCTACGGGCCCTCTAGGACAGTTTCGGTCCTAAAGGGCCCGCGCGAGGACAGTCGTACGCGATACGTCAGAACGGGAAGCCGCTCCGGCCGTGCTGCACCGAGATCCACTTGGTGGTGGTGAAGGAGTCCAGCATGGTGTCGCCGTTCAGGCGGCCGATGCCGGAGTGCTTCTCGCCGCCGAAGGGGACGATCGGCTCGTCGTGGACGGTGCCGTCGTTGACGTGGAACATGCCGGTGTCGATCTGCTTGGCGAAGGCGACACCGCGCTCGATGTTCGCGGTGTGGACTGCGCCGCTGAGGCCGTAAGGGGTGTCGTTGACCAGGCGGACGGCCTCTTCCTCGCCGTCGAAGGGGACGAGGAGGGCGACCGGGCCGAAGAGTTCCTGCCGCAGGAGCGGCGAGCCCGCGGGGAGATCGGTGAGGACCGAGGGCTCGACCAGGTTGTCCGTCGTGGTGCCGTGCACCAGGGCCGTCGCGCCGTCGGCGATCGCCTGCTCCACGGCGCTCGAAAGGGCGTCCGCCTGCGAGGAGTTGATCACCGGGCCGATGACCGTCTCGGGGTCGCGCGGGTCGCCGACCTTCAGCGTCCGCACCTTGGCGACGAACTTCTCGGTGAACTCCTCGGCGACCGTACGGTCGACCAGGACGCGGTTGGCGGCCATGCAGACCTGGCCCTGGTGGACGTAGCGGCTGAAGACCGCCGCGTCGACCGCGTAGTCGATGTCGGCGTCGTCGAGGACCACCAGCGCGCTGTTGCCGCCGAGTTCGAGGACCGAGCGCTTGAAGCCCGCGGCGCAGACAGTGGCGACATGGCGGCCGACCTTGTCGGAGCCGGTGAAGGAGATGACCTTCGGGACGGGGTGCTCGATGAAGGCGTCGCCGATCTCGGCGATGTCGGTGATGACGACGTTGAGCAGACCGGCGGGCAGCCCCGCGTCCTCGAAGAGCTTCGCGACCAGGGAGCCACCGACGATCGGCGTGTTCTGGTGCGGCTTGAGGACGACGGCGTTGCCGAGCGCGAGCGCGGGGGCGACCGACTTGATCGACAGCAGGAAGGGGAAGTTGAAGGGGCTGATCACACCCACGACACCGACCGGGACGCGGTAGACACGGTTCTCCTTGCCGTCCACCGGCGAGGGGATGATCCGGCCCTCGGGACGCAGCGAGAGGTGGATGGCCTCGCGCAGGAACTCCTTGGCGAGGTGGAGTTCGAAGCCGGCCTTCAGAGGGGTGCCGCCGAGCTCCGCGATGATCGCCTCGGCGATCTCGCCCTCGCGCTCCTCGATCAGCCTGAGCGCCTTCTCGAACACCGCACGGCGGGCATAGGGGTTGGTCGCGGCCCACTTCTTCTGCGCGCGTGCGGCGGCGCGGTACGCCTCGTCGACCTCATCGACCGTGGCTATGGTGATCGACGCCAACTTCTCGTTGTCGTACGGGTTGAAGTCGATGATGTCCCAGGAACCGGTACCCGGGCGCCACTCACCGTCGATGTACTGCTGGGCCAGGTCGGTGAAGTACGACGACATGTGATCCCCAAATCACTAGCAGACACACGATCAACGTCACGGTCTGATCACACGTCATCGTACTTGCGCGGCAGGCGAGTTGGGCACTCCGAGCAATCTTCTGGGGAGAACCCTAGGAATGTCGGTGGAGATCCTGCGTGCACCTCAGGAGAGTTGCAGGAGTCCGCGCAGCAGATCCCGGCTCTCGTCCAGGCCCGGGCTGTCCTGCTGGAGCTCCTTGAGCGCCTTCTCGTACTGCGTCACGTCCTCGCGTTTGTCGAGGTAGAGCGCGCTGGTGAGCTGCTCCAGATAGACGACGTCGGTCAGGTCGGACTCGGTGAAGCTGAGGATCGTGAACGCGCCGCTCTCGCCGGAGTGGCCGCCGAAGCCGAACGGCATGACCTGCAGCCGTACGTTGGGGCGTTCGGAGATCTCGATGAGGTGCTGGAGCTGGCCGCGCATCACCTCGCGGTCGCCGTAGGGGCGGCGCAGGGCCGCCTCGTCGAGGACCACGTGGAACTCGGGGCCGTTCTCGTCGGCCAGGTGCTTCTGTCGCTCCAGGCGCAGGGCCACGCGCTTCTCGACGTCCGCCTCGCTCGCGCCCTTCATCCCGCGCCGGACGACTGCACGTGCATACGCCTCGGTCTGCAGCAAGCCGTGGATGAACTGGACTTCGTACGCGCGGATGAGGGAGGCCGCGCCCTCCAGGCCGACATAGGTGGGGAACCAGCTCGGCAGGACATCGGAGTAACTGTGCCACCAGCCCGCGACGTTGGCCTCGCGGGCGAGGGAGAGGAGCGAGGCCCGCTCCTGTCCGTCCGTGATGCCGTACAGCGTCAACAGGTCTTCCACGTCACGCGTCTTGAAGCTCACCCGGCCCAACTCCATCCGGCTGATCTTCGACTCGGACGCGCGGATCGAGTAGCCCGCCGCCTCGCGCGTGATGTTCCGTGCCTCACGCAGTCGCCTGAGTTGCGAGCCGAGCAGCATCCGCCGCACCACCGATCCGGGCTCTCCCGCGCTCACGTTCGCCAGCCTCCCCAACGTTTTCAGGAGCCGAAGTCTGCCACTAAAACACTCCGAGCAGTACTCGTCCGATTACAGAGATGGAAAGAAGTCAAAGATTCTGCACAGGACCGGGACGGAGAAGGCGAGGAAGAGGCAAGAAACAGGGGAGAAGATGGCGGAAAAAATGACCCAGAAACGGTACGGGAGGGTCCAATTCGGTCACCTGCACGTGCATCTGCACCTTGCATCTGCATCGCTCATCCGAAACCATGGTCCCGCGCAACCGCTGCATCGCAACGACCGCGAATTCCCGGGAGTGCCTCGCATGGGGACGAATGGATCGACCATGCTCGAGCCGTTACGGCAGGGCCTTCCGCCGCTGGATCCCGCGGCCGTGTCCGACGCCGCCTCCTGTTCACTGCCCGCCCGCTACGAAGCGGTGGGCGACGCACGGAGGTTCACCCGCAGAACGCTCGACCAGTGGGAGCTGGACGACTGCTTCGACGACGTCTGTCTGGTGGTCTCCGAACTCGTCACCAACGCGCTGCGGCACGCCATGCCGGGGAACGGCGCGCACACCGGGGAACAGAACCCGCCCGTGCGGCTTCATCTGATGCGGTGGACCGAGCGGTTGGTGTGCGCGGTGCGCGACCCCAGCCGGGAAAGCCCGATCGCGCGCGATTCCGACGACTTCTCGGCGGAGTCGGGGCGTGGGCTGTTCCTCGTCGACTCCTTCAGCGACAGCTGGGGATGGCATCCGATGGCCGGGGCCCTCGGCGGCAAGGTGGTCTGGGCACTGTTCCGGCTCCAGCAGCACACGTCACCCCCGTCGGGCGCGGCCGAGTGACCCACCGCGGCGTTTTTCGTCGCCGCGGTTCTACGCGCGTTACCCAGCGCGCGATCACAGTCACCCTCGGTCGCCCTCGGGCGACCGAGGATCAGCCCGCTATCAGGTGGTCGAACTCGCCGTCCTTGATGCCGAGGAGCATCGCCTCGATCTCCGCGCGCGTGTAGACGAGCGCGGGACCGTCCGGGAAACGGGAGTTGCGAACCGCAACGCCTCCGTCCGGCAAGCGCGCGAACTCCACACAGGAGCCCTGCGAGTTGCTGTGCCGGCTCTTCTGCCAGGCCACCCCGTGCAGAGTCGTGGCCGTCATGCCGTTGTACACGTCGAGGTCCACAGGTCGCTCCCCGGTGGTGCGGTGGCCATGTGGCCAGTGATGCAGCGGTCAACTGGTCCGGATCATAGCTCTGTTCACGTGCAGATGCATGAGCAGATGCACGTGCACGCGGGGTGTTCCTGCGGTTACAGATGTGACGTGTGGGGCGCTAGATACGTTCCATCGTGTGCCCCAGAGCCCGCATCACATACGTCCGCCAGCCCCGGTCCATGATCGTCCGGGCCATCAGCTGAGCGGGGTCGTCGGGATCGAAACCCGCGTGCACTAGAAAGAGACGCGTACCGCGCCCTTCCTGTTCCACCTTCCATGTGACGGTCCAGTCCGCGGAGTTGGCCGGATCGGCGTCGGTCCACCGGAGGCTCAGCATCCGCTGCGGCTCGAACGCGAGAACCTCCACGTCGACGGTGCCGGAGAAGTTCGAGTTGGGCCGCGGGACGGAGTTCATGGTGTATCGGTGTCCGACCTCGAGCCGGAACGCCTCCGCCCCCGGCATCTGCCACTGCACGAGCAGTGCGGGCTCGGTGAGGGCCCGCCAGACCTTGGCGGGCGGGTGCGGGAAGAACTGGTCGACGCGGATGACCGTGAGGTCCTCGTCGGGTGCGTTGCTCATGTCACGTCATCGTCGGGCATACGGTCCAGCAGCGCGCCCAGGTCCTTGAGCCGGCCGCGCCAGAACCGCTCGTACGGATGGAGCCAGTCCTGCACCTCGGCGAGCGGGGCCGCCTCCAGGCGGTAGATGCGCTGTCGGCCGGAGCGCTGCTCGGAGACGAGGCCCGCCTCCCGCAGCACCCTCAGATGCTCGGACAGGCTCGGGCGCCGCATGTCGAAGTGGTCGGCCAGGGCCTGGACGGGCTGCGGCCCGCCGTCGCGCAGCAGCCGCAGCACCTCGCGGCGCACGGCGCTCGCGAGCGCGGCGAAGACGCGGTCCGCGTCGGCCTCGGTGGTCCCGGCCTCGACGGCCCCGGATGCGGTCATGCCGGCCTTCCTACTGGTGTGCCTCGGTCAGCAGCATCAGACCATTGCCGTCGGGGTCCGTGAAGGAGGCCATGCGGCCCCACGGGAGCTCGTCGGGTCCCTGTACGGGGATCCCGGCCTCCGTGAGCCGCGCACAGTCCGCGTCGACGTCGGTCGTGACCAACATGATCCCCCGGGCCGAGCCGGGCTGGAAGCCGCCCATGCCAGGACCGGAGAGCGTGAAGACGGTCTGTGCGCCCTTGGGGGCGACCTGGAGCCAGCGCCCCTGGGGCAGGTCCCGGTCTGCCGTGACGGTCAGACCGAGGACGTCGGTGTAGAAGCGCAGGGCGCGGTCCTGGTCGGAGACGGGGAGGGTGACGAAGGAGGCGTGAGTGATGGTCATACAGAGGAGAATAGGTAGGACTTCCCCTACGGGTCAACCGTAGGGGAACTCCTACCTATAGGGCCTCACCTGCTGGAGTAGGGCAGCAGTGCCATCTCACGGGCGTTCTTGATCGCACGGGCGAGCAGTCGCTGCTGCTGGGCCGACACACGGGTGACCCGGCGGCTGCGGATCTTGCCGCGGTCGGAGATGAACTTCCGCAGCAGATCGGTGTCCTTGTAGTCGATGTGCGTGATCTTGGCCTGGTCCAGCGGGTTGGGACGGTTCTTGGCGGGCTTGCGTTCGGGCTTGCGGGGCATGCGGGTCAGACCTCCAGGAGGGTGTCGAAGGCGGGAGGGAGCCGTTTCCAGGCGTCGCGCCCGGCGGCGTACTCGGTGTCGGTCAACAAGCAGGACTCCAGGAGCCGTTCGAGTCCGTCGCGGTCGAGACCGGGCGAGGTGAAGACGAGGTGCTGGCAGCAGTCGCCGTGCTCGGGGTGCCAGTCCATCGCCGCGGCCGCCCGGCGCACCGGCGGGACCATGTCCCACGCCGCGTCCGGGAGGGAGGCGAGCCAGGGGCCCGCGCTCTCCACGCACAGGGCGCCGCCGGCCGCGTCCCAGTGCAGCAGCACGTCCGGCTTGTCGGCGAGCCAGAACCGGCCCCGGCTGCGGGCGGCCGCGCAGGTGATGTCCTCCAGTGCCTCATAGAGCCGCTCGGGGTGGAAGGGGCGGCGACGGTGCCAGACGAGCGTGCAGACGCCGTGTGCGTCGGCCTCGGCGGGCAGCAGCGCGCACGCCGGGTGCTGGGCGGCCGCCGCGGACTCCACGTCGAAGCCGGCGAGGGCGGCCCGGGCGAGCGGGGAATGCGCGGACGGCCGTACCGGATAGGGGGTGCCACCCGGGTCCGTGGGCCGGTCGTCGCCGATCGGGACCTGGCGGGCCGTCGGGTGCAGCTGGGCAAGGAGTTCGCGGTCCTCCTCGTCGGCCTCCGGGGAGTCGAGGACGGCGAGGACGGGGGCGTACTCCAGCTGGCGGGCGAAGGTGTCGGCGACCGTGCGCTGGTCGGTGGCCGCGGCGGCGAGGCCGCGCTCGGCGAGGTCGTCGCCGTTGCCGAGGTACGGCAGCACGAGTGCCGGGTCGACGGCGGTGATCACGCCGGTGACCGAGAGGCCGCCGGCCGCGACCACCTCGGCCATCGCCTTGGGCTCGACGGAGTCCCACAGTTCGACGACCGCGAGCCGGAGCGTGCCGGCCGCGTCCAGGCGGCGCAGCTCCGGGACCAGGTCCTCCCGGAGCGCGCAGCAGGCGCAGTCGTTGACCAGGGGCGTCTCGCCCGCGGACAGGATGCCGGTGGCGTCGCGGATCGTCCGTGCGACGGTGCCCGCCGCGGCCGTCGCCAGGTCGTGGTGGAGGACGACACCGCCCGGCACGTCGGCGAGCAGCTGATCCACGGCCGCCTTGCGGGCGTCGGCGTGCAGCCCGCCGACGATCACGACGGAGAGCATCAGCCCTTCTTTCCGTACCGGCGCTCGAAGCGCTCCACGCGTCCGGCGGTGTCCAGCACGCGCGCGGTACCCGTGTAGAAGGGGTGGCTGACGTTCGAGATCTCGACGTCGACGACCGGGTAGGTGTTGCCGTCCTCCCACTCGACCGTCTTCTCGCTCGTCATGGTCGAGCGGGCCAGGAAGGCGTGGTTCGCGGCACGGTCGCGGAAGACGACGGGGCCGTAAGCGGGGTGGATTCCCTGGCGCATGACGATCAGCGCTCCTCTCGGAAGTCGACATGGCGGCCGGCGAGCGGGTCGTACTTCCGCAGGGTCATACGGTCCGGGTCGTTGCGGCGGTTCTTGCGGGTCACATAGGTGAAGCCGGTCCCGGCGGTGGACCGGAGCCTGATGACCGGGCGGAGTTCGTTGCGTGCCATGCTGCTATCTTACTGAAAATGAATTCCATTTACACAACCGCTTCGAGAGAGGTGCATCACCCTTGTCCGCCCATTGCATGCTGACCGGCGCCCAGCCCGGCTTCGGCAACCGCATCTCCCACTCCCACCGGCGCACTTCGCGCCGCTTCGACCCCAACATCCAGTCCAAGCGCTACTGGCTGCCCAGCGAGGGCCGGCATGTACGGCTGCGGCTGAGCACGAAGGGGATCAAGACCATCGACACGATCGGCGTCGAGGCGGCCGTGGCGCGCATCCGCGCACGCGGTGTGCGGGTCTGAGGGAGAACCGGTATGGCGAAGAAGAGCAAGGTCGCGAAGAACGAGAAGCGCCAGGAGATCGTCGCGCGGTACGCCGTGCGGCGGGCCGAGCTGAAGGAGATCATCCGCCGGCCGTCCTCCACCGAGGCCGAACGGCTCGCCGCGCAGGAGGAGTTGCGACGGCAGCCGCGGGACGCGAGCGCCACGCGCGTGCGTAACCGCGACCAGGTGGACGGGCGGCCGCGCGGCTACTTCCGGGCCTTCGGACTCTCCCGGGTGGGTCTGCGGGAGCAGGCGCACGCGGGATATCTGCCAGGTGTCCGCAAATCGTCCTGGTAGTTCTCACGGGTGGTGCTGGTAGCTTGCTGCGGTCCGTCCGGCCGACCGCTACAGCTTGGAGCTTCCAGTGACCACGGCGATCCTCTCGCGCACTGTGTCGCGTCGGCGGGCCGGGCTCGCGGCCGCGGGGTTGGTGGGCGTGCTCGTCCTGACCGCGTGCAGCGGCGGGGGCTCGGACGACGAACCGTCGCCGAGTGCCAGTACGAGCGTCTCGTCGTCGGCGTCCGCCTCGGGTTCCGCTTCCGGGGGGACCGGCGGTACGTCCTCCTCGTCCGGCGATGTGGCGGGCAGCTGGCTGGCCACCACTGGCGGCAAGGCCGTGGCGCTCCTGGTCAACGGCGAGCAGGCCGGGCTCTTCGTCACCGGCGGCACGGTGTGCAGCGGCTCCGCGAGTGCCGACGCGATCCGCCTGAAGTGCACGGACGGCAGCAAGGACCGCGCGGACGGGACGGTCGAGTCGGTCGACAAGGACACCCTCAAGGTGAACTGGGAGGGCGGCATCGGCGCCGAGACCTACACCCGGGCCGAGGGCGGTCAGCTGCCGAGCGGGTTCCCGACGGCGGCCTCCGGGTCGTAGCGGAAGGCATCGGCGGGGGCGGGCAACCGTGGTGTCCGGTCATGCGTGATGATCCATGCACCGGATCGCTCACTTCAGAGGACTTCACATGCGCGCCGCCCCCCTCACCGTCACCGCCCTCGCCGCGGCCCTGCTCCTGACCGCCTGCGACGACGGCGGTGACAAAGCCGCAGGCAGCGGTGGGGGCAGCGGTACGGCCTGCAAGATCGGCACGATGAGCGTGGAGGTCGGGCCCGCCAACGTGGCGCCGGCTGCCGGAGACAGCGGTGACGTGCCGGTCACGCTCACCAACCCGAGCGCCCCTTGCACGCTGGAGGGCTTCCCGGGCATCGACCTGTACGCCGCGAACATGTCGACGAACCTCCAGCCGACCCAGGGCGCGAAGTCCCAGAAGCTGACCCTGGCCAAGGGCGCGACCGCCACGTTCACCATCACCTACGAGCGCGGCAAGGCGGGCGGCGCGGACGTCCTGGACGCCAAGACGCTGAAGATCAGTCTGCCGGGCGCCACGACGCAGCAGAGCTACAAGTGGTCGTACGGACCGGTCCAGGGCGTGGACAGCCCCGGTGACCTCAAGGCCTCGGTCAGCGCCTTCACTCAGGCCGGTGACTGAGCCGGGGACGGTTTCCGACCTGTGCCCGGTCGGCCGCCTCGGCCCCCTCGGTCCAGCCCGCCTCGTCGTTGACGCCGCGTAGGCGGGTCGTGGTGGTCTCCGGGAACATACGGTCCATGCGGTCGGTGACGGCGACCTCGCGCGAGGCCAGGACCGGGAGCAGGTCGTCGGTCACCGGGGCCTTGGCGGCGGCCCGCAGACGGTCACCGACGCGGTGGGCGTAGGCCGCGAGGAAGGACTGCCGGAAGGTCTTGGTGCGTTTGCGGCCGCCCGCCCGCTGGGCCGCCTCCGCCTTCGCCATCGCGGACTGCGCCTGCACGAGCAGCGAGGTGTACAGCAGCTCGACCGACTCCAGGTCGGCCTCGAAGCCCACGACCGTGGAGAAGGCGAGCGGTTCGTTCCACACGGCCCGGCAGTGGTTGGCGGTGGCGACCGCGTCCAGCAGCACCGCCTTGGCCTGCTCGTACGGCGGCTCGACCCCGATCCGGCAGGCGCCGGGGGCGTCCTTCGCGGGCGCCTGCGCGTCCAGCAGGGCCTCGTCGACACTGTGCCGGGCCATCAGCTCCTGCGCCTTCGCGGTGAGCGCCTCCGCCTCCTCCGGGTAGCCGGTCGCCTCCGCCTTGGCGAGCAGGGCCCGGATCCGGCCCAGCATGCGGGCGTCGCCCCGGTGCCCCCGCCGGGGTTCCTCCAGCGGTTCCAGCGCGGGCAGGCGCAGCAGCAGGCGGTACAGCTCCAGTACGGCGGTGGAGTGCGTGAAGCGGTCGAGGCGGGGGGCGTTCTCGTCGGACTCCTCCAGCTGGGCGAGCTGGGCGGCCCAGCGGCGACCGCGCGGGCGGTCGTCAGGGGACTGCGCTCGGATCAGGGCCGTGGCGAGGCGCACGTGCGGGTCGTCCAGTTCGCGTCGCACGATCCGTACGACATCGGCGGGCTGCCAGCCGCGGCGCCAGGCCTGGGCCACGAACTCGGCGCCGCGCCGGGCCAGTTCGGTGTCCGTCGCGGGGTCGGCGGCGAGGAGGGAGGCGCCGGTGTCCAGCGCGGCGTCGTCGTCGGCGTAGAGGGCGGTCCGGAGGGCGCGGTCGACGGTGGCGGTCGGGGTGTTGTCGGTGCTGCCGCGCTTGGTGCCGCTCTGGGCGCCGGTCTTGTCGCTGTTCTTGTCGCCGCCCTTGCGGCTGTTATTGTCGCCGCCCTTGCCGCTGTTCGTACGGGCGTTCTTACTGCTGCTCACGGGGCGATCGTCTCACTCCTCGAAAATCGGTCGCCCACGCGCGCGTGCCGCTCCCAGCATGGCGGCATGGTGGACATGTCTCTCTACGCGGCCTTCCTCGTCGCCGCCTTCGCGCTCTGTGTCACTCCCGGTCCCGACATGATGTTCATCGTGGCGATGGGCGGCCGGGGCGGCCCCGCCGCGGGCGTGATGGCGGCGCTCGGGGTGGCCTCGGCGATGTTCGTGCACACGGTGGCCGCGGCTCTCGGTCTGTCCGCGCTGTTCCAGTCCCTGCCGACGCTGTACCACGTGCTGCGCTGGGCGGGCGCGGCCTATCTGTTGTACCTCGCGGTGAAGGCGTTCCGGGACCGCTCGGTGCCGGGTGAGGACGGGTCGCCGGCCGGTCCCGGGATGCGGCGGGCCTTCTGGCAGGGGGCCGTCACCAACCTTCTGAACCCCAAGGTGATCCTGTTCAACGTGGCGTTCCTGCCCCAGTTCGTGGCGCCCGACAAGGGTCATGTGTGGGGGCAGTTCCTGGTGCTCGGGCTCACGATCACCGTCATGGGGGTGCTGGTGGACGGCCTGACCGGACTGCTCTCCGGGAAGCTCTCCGCGCTGCTGCGCCGCAGCCGGCGGGTGGCGCGGGGGCTGAACATCTTCAGCGGGTCGGTGTTCACGGGGCTGGCGGTGCGGTTGGTGGCCTCGCCGAAGTAGAGGCAACCTTTGGTTGACACCCCGTCACTGTCAACCTAGGGTTGACACTATGACGACGAACCCCAACATCACGTCATCCGTACGGCTCGACGACCTCATCACGGCCATCAAGAAGGTCCATGTCGAGCCCCTCGACCAGCTCCAGGACGCGGTGATCGCCGCCGATCACCTCGGGGAGGTGGCAGACCATCTGATCGGCCACTTCGTGGACCAGGCCCGGCGTTCGGGCGCCTCCTGGACGGACATCGGCAGGAGCATGGGGGTGACCCGGCAGGCGGCGCAGAAGCGGTTCGTGCCGAAGGAGTCGACGGACCTGGCCGCCGACCAGGGCTTCAGCCGGTACACCACACGGGCCCGCAACGTGGTGATGGCGGCCCACAACGCGGCCATCACCGCCCGCAACCCCGAGGGCCGCCCCGAGCACCTCGTCCTCGGCCTGCTCGCCGAACCGGAGGGTCTGGCCGCCAAGGCGCTCGTGGCCCAGGACGTCACCCTCGACGCGGTGCGCCGGGCCGCGACCGACGCGCTGCCGCCCGCCGCCGACGAGGTCCCGGAGCTCGTCCCCTACGGCTCCGACGCCAAGAAGGTCCTGGAACTCACCTTCCGCGAGGCGCTGCGCCTCGGCCACAACTACATCGGCACCGAGCACATCCTGCTGGCCCTGCTGGAGTTCGAGGACGGGACGGGGGTCCTGTCGGGGCTCGGCGTGGAGAAGGGGCCGGTGGAGGGGGCCGTCGCGAAGGAGCTGGAGGGGTATGTGAAGTCTCAGGGGGAGCAGGGCTGAGGAGGGTCGCTCCGGCGCTGGGCGCTGTTCGGAATGCCCGTTGTCAGACCCCCCTGTCACACTCGCAACCATGACCGATCGCTGGGCTCTCGCTCCGGCCGAGGACGGTGGCGTGGAGCTCGCCGCCCTCGGCCCGGACGGGCTGCCCGTCGGGCCGGTGCGGCGGGAGGCGGATCTGGCCGAGGCCGTGCGGGGGCGGCCCGAGGTGGCGCGATGGGTGTGGCGGTCCACCGCCGAGGTCTACCCGCGGCTGCTCGCCGCGGGGGTGCGGGTGGAGCGGTGCTACGACGTCGAGGACGCCGAGACCCTCCTGCTCGGCCACGCGGGGCGATACGGCGAACCCCGTTCGGCGGCCGCCGCCCTGGCCCGGCTGCGCGGCGGCCCGGTCCCGCCGGACCCGCCCCAGCGTGCCGCCGAACCGGGCTCGCAGTCATCGCTGTTCGAACCGCAGAGGGTCCACGTCCCGCTGGCCGACCTGGTCGAGGTCTACGCCGACCAGCAGCGACGGCACGACACCACCGCGCACCCCGACCGGATGCGGCTGCTGACCGCCGCCGAGTCGGCGGGGATGCTGGTGGCCGCCGAGATGAACCGCGCCGGGCTGCCGTGGAGCGCCGAGACCCACCGCCGGGTGCTGCACGAACTGCTCGGCGAGCGGTACGCCGGCGGCGGCGAGCCCCGGCGCCTCGCCGAACTGGCCGACGAGGTGTCCGAGGCCTTCGGGCGCCGGGTGCGGCCCGATCTGCCCGCCGATGTCGTCAAGGCGTTCGCGCAGGCCGGGATCAAGGTGAAGTCGACCCGGCGATGGGAGATCGAGTCCCTCGACCACCCGGCCGTGAAGCCCCTGATCGAGTACAAGAAGCTGTACCGCATCTGGGTCGCCCACGGCTGGTCCTGGCTCCAGGACTGGGTGCGGGACGGGCGGTTCCGGCCCGAGTTCATGGCGCACGGGACGGTCACGGGACGCTGGGTCACCAACGGCGGGGGCGCCCTGCAGATCCCCAAGGTGATCCGCCGTGCCGTGGTCGCCGACCCCGGCTGGCGGCTCGTCGTCGCCGACGCCGACCAGATGGAGCCGCGCGTCCTGGCGGCGATCTCCCGCGACCCCGGGCTGATGGAGGTGGCGGGCCGGGAGAGCGACCTGTACCAGTCGGTCTCCGAGCGGGCCTTCTCCGGCGACCGCGCCCAGGCCAAGCTCGCCGTCCTCGGCGCGGTCTACGGCCAGACCTCCGGCGACGGCCTCAAGAACCTCGCCGCGCTCAGACGCCGCTTCCCGAGAGCGGTGGCGTACGTCGACGACGCGGCCCGTGCGGGTGAGGAGGGGCGGCTCGTGCGGACCTGGCTGGGGCGGACGTGTCCGCCGGCGGTGGGGGCGGGTGACTCCGGGGAGGAGGCGGGGATGCCTCAGGACGAGCCGGCCGGGCAACCTGCTTCCGGTGAGGACGGCTGGGTGCCCGGGTACGCCTCCACCAACACCCGCGCCCGCGGCCGGTTCGCGCGGAACTTCGTGGTGCAGGGCAGTGCCGCCGACTGGGCCCTGCTGCTGCTCGCCGCGCTCCGGCAGGCCTGCGCGGGGATGGCGGCCGAACTGGTCTTCTTCCAGCACGACGAGGTGATCGTGCACTGTCCCGAGGAGGAGACCGAGGCGGTGGTGGCGGCGATCAGGCAGGCGTCGGCTCTGGCCGGGCGGCTGACGTTCGGTGAGACGCCGGTGCGGTTTCCGTTCACGACGGCCGTGGTGGAGTGCTATGCCGACGCGAAGTGATCACCGTAAGCCCGAGTCGTCGAGCAGGGCGAGGAGTTCCTGGAGGACCGTCTTCTCGTCCGTGCCGTCCAGCGCGTCCAGAGCGGCCCGCCACTGCTCGTACGCCTCCTCGGTCCTCCCCCGCTCGCGCAGCAGGAGTCCGTGCTGGTGGCGGGCGAGGGCGCCGGTGTAGCGGTCGGCGCGGGCGTCCGCGCGGCGCAGCAGTTCCGCGCACTCGGCGGCGGCGCGTTCCCCGTGGCCGATCAGGCGGAGCGCGCGGACCAGGCCGAGGCGGCTCTGCGACTCGCCGTGCCAGTCGCCGGGACTGCCGAGGATGCGCAGGCTCTCCTCGAAGTGCGCCATGGCGGCGGCCGGTTCGCCGAGGGTGAGGTGGGCATGGCCGATGTTGCAGTGCGCCGAGTGCCGGACGACCACGCTGCCGGTCTCCTCGCCGATGGCGAGCGAGCGGCGGTGCTGCTCGATGGCGGCGCGGGGGTCGGTGTGCTCGTACAGGTTGCCCAGGTTGCTGTGGGTGACGGCCTCGCCGAAGGGGTCGTTCAACTGCCGTGAGTAGGCGAGGCTCTGCCGCAGTGCCTCGCCCGACTCGGCGTACCGGCCCAGGCCTTCGAGCAGCAGGCCCCGGTTGTTGAGGCAGCGGCGGATCCAGGAGTCCGTGCCGAGCCGCCGCCAGATCTCCAGGGCCCGGTCGTTCAGGGCCAGGGCCTCGCCGTGCCGGCCGGTCAGGAAGTGCAGCCCCGCGAGGTCGCCCAGGGCGCATGCCTCGGCCTCCTCGTCACCGAGCCGCCGTGCCACCACGAGGGCGGCCCGGCCGAGGGCCTCCGTCTCGGCGACCCGGCCGCTGCGCTGCAGGAAGGGGGAGAGCAGGCGCAGCAGGGTGGAGACATGGGCGGCGGTGCGCTCGTCGGGGGTGTCCGCGTGCCGTTCGGCCAGGACGACGATGTTCTCCAGCTCCGACTCGCACCAGGCAAAGGCCTTCTCCGAGGACGGGAACGGGGAAATGGCCAGTACGTGCGCCGCGTGTTCCGGCGGCTGTGCGGCGGTCGGGCGGCGGCGGTCGTCCAGGTCGAGGCCGGGTTCGACGATCGCGGTCAGGGCGCGTTCGGCGACGGCCGCGTACCAGCGCAGGGCGGTGCGGGTGATGTCTGGGGCGTGGCCGGTGCCCGCGAGTTCGCGGGCGAAGTCGCGGACCAGGCCGTGGGGGGCGTAGCGGCCGTACGCCGTCTCCTCCAGGAGGGCGACGTCGACGAGGCGGTCGAGGGCGTCCTCGGCGCGGGTCTCGTCGGTGCTGTCGGTGCCGAGGAGGCGGGCGACGAGGGGGACGCCGTAGGTGGGCAGGTCGAGGGCGCCGATGCGGCACAGGGCGAGCGCGGCGTCGCGGTCGGAGCGGCGGCCGGAGGCGGCGAGGGCGTCGTGGGCGACGGCCAGGGAGCGGCGGACGGAGAGGTCGTCGTACTCCAGGTGCCGCAAACGGTCCTCGGTGGCGGCGAGTTGGTCGGCGAGGACGTCGGGGGTGAGGGCGTGCCGGGCGGCGAGACGGGCGGCCACGACGCGGAGGGCCAGGGGAAGGCGGCCGGTGAGTTCTATCAGGGGGTGGGTGGCGTCTATGGGGGTGGCGGAAGGGGTGTGGCCGTCCCTGCCGTCCCTGCCGTCCCGGCCCGACACCGCGCGCAGCAACTCCGCGCTCTCCTCCGCCGAGAGGGGGGTGAGCGGGAAGCGGTGGGCGTCGTCGAGGGCGGTCAGGGGGGAGCGGCTGGTGACGATGACCGCGCAGCCGTCGCCGGCCGGCAGCAGCGGGCGTACCTGGGCGGCGCTCGCGGCGTCGTCCAGCACCATGAGCGTGCGGGTGGGCGCGAGGAGCGAGCGCAGCAACGCGGCCGCCGCGTCCGGGTGTTCGGGGATGCGGCGCGGGTCGGCGCCGAGGTCGCGGAGCAGGGCGGTGAGGGCCTGGGCCGGGGTGAGGGGGGTCATTCCCGGGCCGGCGCCCTGGAGGTTGACGTAGAGCTGGCCGTCGGGAAAACGTTCCCGCAGCTCATGGGCGACATGGAGCGCGAGTGCGCTCTTGCCGACGCCGGCCATGCCGCTGATGACGCCGATGGAGGCGCCGCCGCCGAGGGTGAGGACACGGTGGAGGTCGTCGCGGGTGCTGGTGCGGCCGGTGAAGTGGCCGGGGGGTGGGGGGAGTTGGGCGGGGCTGGGCAGCGGGAGGGAGGCGGGGGTTGGTGCCTCGGTGTGGGGCTCCTGGGTGTGGGGGTGGCGTGCCGGGGTGTGCGGGTGCGGCGCCTGGACGTTGGAGTGGGGCGCCCGGGTACGAGGAGATGTGTCTTCGCGCGTAGCGTCTGCGGGGAGCGCACCGGGAGAGGCTGTGCTGCCCGCCTCGCGTGCCTCGTCGGCGTCAACGGCCTCCCCCGGGCCGGCTGTTGCGCTCACCCGGCCGAAGTGGTCCGCTTCGTCGGCCGGACCGGTCTCGCCTTCCGCCTGCCCTGCCCGGAGGTGCCGGCGCCCGTCGGACGCCGACTGGCCGGACGCGTCGGCCCGAACGGCGTCCTCGCCCGAGTCGGCCCCGTCGGCCCGAACAGCGTCGGGGCCCTGACCGGTCCCACCCGGTCGGCCGGCTCCGGCAGCCCGCCCGGGCCTGGGGGCCTGACCGACCCCCGGCCCCGCTCCCCCGCGCAGTACTTCCACATGTGCCTCGCGGACCGCGGGTCCCGGCTCCACGCCGAGTTCCTCGACGAGGCGGGTGCGGAGGTCGCGGTGGACGGCGAGGGCCTCGGCGTGGCGGCCGCTGCGGTGGAGGGCGAGCATCAGCTGGCGGTGGTAGGACTCGCGGAGCGGGTGTTCGGCGGCCAGCGCGGAGAGTTCCGGAACGAGGGCGTCCGGTCGGGTGGGCGCGAGGGCGAGCTCGGCGTCGTAGCGCCACTCCAGGAGGAGCAGTCGGGCCTCCTCCAGGCGCTGCACCAGCGCGTATCCGGCGAGTTCGGAGGGGACGCCGCTGAGCGGCGCGCCCCGCCAGAGGGTGAGGGCGGCCGCGCACGCGTGGACGGTCTCGGTCCAGTTCCCGTCGGTGTGCGCGCCGCGGGCGCGGGCGGCGTGGGACTCGAAGACCTGGACGTCGAGTTCGCCGGGCGCCACGTGCAGCACATAGCCGGGGGCCACCGCCCGCAGCCGGTCGGGGTCGTCGAGCAGCCGGCGCAGCCGGGAGACGTGGTTGTGCAGGGAGGCCTTGGCCGAGGCCGGCGGGGTGCCGCCCCACAGCGCGTCCTTGAGGGCCTCGGCGGAGACGACCCGGCCGGCTTCGAGGAGCAGCGCGGCCAGCAGGATCCGCAGCTTGCGGCTTCCGACGACGCGTGCACCGGCGCCGCCCTGACCGTCGGCACCGCCGTGACCGCCGTGACCGCCGTGACCGCCGTGACCGCCGTGACCGCCGTACAGGATCGGCGGCCCGAGCAGTCCGAACCGCAGCCCCGACTGCGATCCGCGCCCCATCACGTCGCCCACTTCTGGCGGATTTCCGCCCTCGTCACGGCGGTTTCCCGCCAGCCATCCGACGCCGGCCACTGCCGGAGTCCGCTGCCGTCCCGCGGTTCCACACCGCCGGTCCCCCGTCGGCGCCGTCGACTTCACGCCAAGCGGCGAACAACAAAACGTAGATGCGATGGCCACATGTTAGCGATTTGTTGGCGCAACCTGATGTGATCACTACATCGGATCTGGCCCGAGGGTGCGCGCGCACGACGCGCGGCTCGGGGGAGTGTCGCCGTCGCGGCCGGGTCCGGGGACGCGAGAGGGTTCCGGTCGGTGGAGGTGAGCGACCGGGGCCCTCGTCCTGTTCTCGGGGCCGTTGGGTCTCGGAGCCTGTCCTCGGGGCGATGGATCTCAGATGACGGGCGGGCGCCCCAGCCGGGCGAGTCGCCACACCGTCCGCCAGCGCATCGGGCGGCGTTCGCCGGCCGGTTCCCGCAGGCCCTCGACGAACCCGGCGAGCCAGGCGCGCAGCCCGCTTCCCGACCGGGTCCGCAGCAGGGTGAGCGCCGTCCACACGCCGAGGTGGACGGGGATGAGGGGCAGGGGCAGCCGGCGGCGGACCAGCCAGACGCGGTTGCGGGCGTTGACCCGGTAGTAGACGGCGTGCCGGGCGGGCGAGGTCTTCGGGTGCTGGAGCAGCAGTTCGGGGGCGTACAGGATGCGCCAGCCGCGGTCGACGGCGCGCCAGGCCAGATCGATCTCCTCGTGGGCGAAGAAGAACTCGGCGGGCCAGTCCCCGGTTTCGGCGAGCATGGACATGCGAAAGGCGTGGCCGCCGCCCAGGAATCCGGTGACGTATCCGCCGCGCATCGCGTCGGAGGCGCCGACGCGGGGTACGTGCCGCTGCTGCGTCTCGCCGTTCTCGTCCGCGATGCGGAAACCGACGATGCCGAGGCGCTCGTCGGCCGTGAACAACTCCTGTACGCGGCGCAGCACATCAGGGTCCACGAGCAGTCCGTCGTCATCGAGTTCCACCACGACGTCCACGTCGCCGAAGTCCCGCAGCCGGGCGAGCGCCACGTTGCGTCCGCCGGGGCAGCCGAGGTTCTCCTCGACGTCGAGGGCGGTGACCTCGCCGGGCAGGGAGAGCCGCTCGGCGAACTCGGGCAGCCGGCAGCCGTTGCCGACGATCACGATCCGGGCCGGGGCGATGTCCTGCTTGGCGACGGACCGCAACAGCTCGTCGACCTCCTCGGGCCGGTTCCCCATGGTCACCACGGCGACGGCGATCCTCGGCGCGCTCATGTCCCCACCTCGTCCCCATCCGCCCGTCGTCCCATCAGCCCGTCGTCCCGTCAGCCCGTCATCCCGACGGGCATCAACCGGCGCGATACTAGCCGTTCACCTGATTCTTGCGAGGAGGCCCTGGCGTTCACGCCGGGGAGGTATCGCACCCCGCATCCGCGACGCGGAGCGTCGCCGCACCAGAATTCCCGCGGGCGCGGAGCGCCTGTCATGGCTGCCCGACGGAATCGGGGAATGCGAACACGCGGGCGAATGGTCACCGGTCATGGTGAACGGGCGGGATACGGGGCACGCATGTCGGATCGTCGCACTAACGTCGGGGTCATGAAGCTGGTGGTGCAGGTGAAGCTGCTGCCGACGCCCGAGCAGGCGGCGGCACTTGAGGCGACCCTGCACGCCTGTAACCAGGCCGCCGACCACGCCTCGACCATCGCGTACGAGAGCGGGGTGCACAGCCGCAATGACCTGCAAAAGGCTGTCTATGCGGAGTTGAAGGCGCGGTTTCGGCTGTCCGCTCAGCCAGCGGTGCGGGCGGTGAAGAAGGTCGTCGACGCCTACACCACACTGCGCGCCAACTTGAAGGCCGGGAACCTGGGCCCAGCCGGCTCGAAACGGCACCGCAAGGCGGTCGGCTCGCCGATCACCTTCCGGCCGCTGGCCGCCCAGCCCTTCGACGACCGTTGCCTGTCCTGGCAGTACGACGCCCGCACCGTCTCCATCTGGACCGTGACAGGGCGGCTGCGCGGCATCGCCTTCGCCGCCTCACCGGATCAGTTGAAAACCCTGACCGCGCACCGCAAGGGTGAGAGTGATCTGCTGTTCCGGGGCGGGAAGTGGTTCCTGGTCGCCACCTGCGAGGTTCCCGAACCCGACGCGTATGAGCCGGTCGACTTCATCGGGGTGGACCGCGGCATCGTCAACCTCGCCACCACCAGCGACGACACCAACTACCAAGGACGGCGCCTGTCACGCTACCGGCGCTGGCAGGCCCGCAAACGCGCCGAACTCCAGGCCAAGCAGACCCGTTCGGCGAATCGCCGTCTGGCCCGCCGGGCCAAGAAGGAGCAGCGTCACGCCACCCACACGAACCATGTGATCAGCAAGGAGATCGTTGCCGTCGCGCAACGCACCGGTCGCGGGATCGCCGTCGAAGCACTTGACGGGATCCGCGAGCGGGTACGGCTACGCCGCGACCAGCGGGCAACGCTCTCCTCCTGGCCCTTCCACCAGCTCGGACATCACCTCGCATACAAGGCCCGCCGGGCCGGGGTGCCGTTCCTTGAGGTGGATGCGGCCTACACCTCGCAGCGCTGTCCGCGCTGCGGACACACCGAGAAGGCCAACCGGCCCACTCGGGACCACTTCTCCTGTCGTTGGTGCGGCCTCGGTGGGCCGGCCGACCTCGTCGCCGGGGTCAACGTGCGCGACCGCGCACGCTCGGCGTGGGCATTCGTCACCATGCCCGTCGCTCCAGCGCCCACCCGGGCCTGAAGCGAGATGCGACCCGTGACCGTCCTGCCGTAGGGGACAGTCGGGAGCGCGACAAGGCGTGATCGGCCGAGCCGTACAAGTCGGCCGTTCACGGCCGAGAAGGTGACGGTAAGGACTTCTCAGATATGGGGATGTGTCGGCGGGGTGGACGGGGGGTGGAGTAGCGGAAGGTGCCCCGAACCGGCTACCGAACCACCCGCGCGAGCAGTGTGGCGAGATCGGCGAGGAACTGGAGCCAGGGCCGGGCCTGCTCGGCCCGGCGTCCGAACCGTCTGCGCCAGGCCCCGGGCCGGACGTCCTCCCGGCGCTGGATCGCCCTGTCCCGTACGCGCCGTAAGGACAGGGTGCGGCTCGTTCCGATGCGCTTGCGTCGCCTCATGTCGGGACGTTAGCCGGGCCGCGACCGGTGGCGCAGGGCAGCGGACCGCCAAAGCGGGCGGGCGTTTATTGGTGGTAACCCGTAAACAACCGCCCGCCCGGGGGGCCGGAGCGTGTACGGCGGCGGCGCCCGGCCCCGCCCGCGCCGGGAGGTCAGCGCTTGATGTCGAAGGTGGCGGCGCTGGGCACGAACTTCTTGTCGCCGTCCTTGGCCGTCGCCAGCACCGAGACGTGCCAGGTGCCCTCGGCCAGGTCGGCGGCTTCCGCCTCGGTGACCTTCGGGGTGTAGGTGCAGCGGGACGTCTCGTCGGAGATGCGCTCGCACTTGGCGCTCTCCACCGACCGCATCTCCGCCTCGGTCGGGTCGGGCTTCGAACTGGCGGGCCAGGCAAGGACCTTGAGGCCGACGACGCCGGAGTTGTCGCTGACGTCCGCGGTGAAGGTGAACTTGCCGTCCTTGCCGCCCGCCGGGGCGGCGTAATGGGCCGAGCCCTTCTCCACGGTCAGCTCCGTGGCGGCGGAGGCGATGGCGAGACCCCCGGCGGTGATGCCGCCGACCGCGGCGACGGCGACGAGGGACGAGATGAGAACGCGCTTGGACATGACAGATCCCCGTGATTCGTTGCTGGGTGAGTACGCGGTGAGACACCGCTGGCGGAGGCGGTGCCGGACCGGCCTCTCGATGTGATCGAGCCTATGGCCGGGCTCCTCGCCCGGTCCTCGCGCCGAAGGACGATTGCCGCATGGAACCGGAGATGGAGAGCGCCCGACGATCGCCCACCCACCGTGCGTCTGCAACCAAGGTAAGAGAGCCGAATCCGCCTCCAGCGGGAGCCGGGGCGCCCCTCCGCCGCCCTAGCCTTGATCCGCCATGACTCTCATGCCCTTCATGCCCATCACACCCTTCAGGACCGCCATGCTCCGAACCGACGACCGGCTGCTCCCGGCCCTGCTGCTCTGCGCCCAGGCGCTGGTGTGGCCGGGCGCGGACCTGGTGCGCGGTGTGGTCCCGAGCGGCGCCGCGCTGCTCGTGGCCGCTCTGGTCGCCGGAGTGGTGACGGCCGCGCTAGCGCTGCGCCGCACCCGCCCGGTGACCGCGCTCGTCGTGGTCGCCGCCGCCTGCGCGCTGGGCGCCGGACCACTGCCCACCGGCGCGATGGCGGTGCTCGGCACGGCGGGCGTCGCGCTTGCGCTGTTCACCGTGGCGACGGAACGCGACACGTTCACCGCCGTCCTGTGCGTCCTGGCGCTCGCCGGCTGGCAGCTGCTGCAGGGCCTCAGCCTGCACGGCCTCAGCGACCGCGACGGCCTCGACCTCGTCCTGACGACCCTGCTGTACGCCCTGGCGTGCGGCGCCGGCCTGCTCGTACGGCACCGGACGCGCGCGCGACAGGCCGCCGAGGCGCTCCTGAAGCGGGCCGAGGCCGAGCGCCATCGGCTTCCGGCGGTCGAACGGCGCCGTATGGAAAGGGAGTTGCACGATGTCAGCGCCCACCATCTGACGGCGGTCGTGGTCACCGCGGGAGCGGCCCTCGGACTGCGCGAACGGCGCCCCGAACTCACCGAGGAGGCCCTGGAGTTCGCCGCCGAGACCGGCCGCGAGGTCACCCGCGCGCTGAGCGCCGTACGCGCACCGGCGCCCTCCACGCAGGAACTCCCCTCCCCCGAGGAGCGGTTGCTGGCCCTGATCTCCGGATTCCGCCGACTGGACCAGACCGTCGACTGCGAGATCGACCCGCTGCCCGAGGGTTCCGTCGCGGACGCGGCGTACGGCATCGTGCGCGAGGCGCTGACCAACGTGGCCCGGTACGCGCCCGGTGCGCATACGACGGTGCTGTGCCGCTACGGCGACACCCGCACGGACGTCGTCGTCACCAGCACGGCGCCACCGGCGGGCACGGCGACCCATGGTGCGGGCCTCGGCGGCGGTCGCGGTCAGGGTTTTCTGCGGTCCCGGGCCCGGGAGCTGGGCGGGACGCTGGCCACCGGTCCCACGGCGGAGGGCGGTTGGGAGGTCCGGGCGGTCCTGCCCGGCAGGACCACCGCCCCGGCGGACGCGCCCGTCCCACGGAACTACCGCCTGGCACAGGTGGCGGCCGCGGCGGGCCTGATCCTGCAACCCCTGCTCCCGGTACTGGTGATCCGTCCGGATGACGCGCCGGCCGGGTCGCGGGTCTCGGCGGGGGTGCTCTTCGCGCTGCTCGCGGCGGCCCAGGCGGTGGCGCTGCTGTGGCTGCGGCGGGCACCGCGCGTCTCGTACGGCGTGCTGCTCGCACTGGCGCCGCTGTGGCCGGTGGCGATGGCGGTGGGCGAGTTCGGCGGGCCCGCGCTGCTGCCACCGGCACTGAGCGTGTTCGGCACGTGTGTGGCGGTGGCGCTGGGAGCGGCTCGGGGTGCCGTCGGACCGGCACGCGCCGAGGGCCACCGACGCGTCCCCCTTTTCCGTGAGGTCGCCGCGGTGGCCGTACACGCGGCCGCCCTCACCGCCGCCGTCCTGCACGGTGGCACCACCATCCCCGTCTGGGCGGTCGTCGCCGGAGCGGTGGCCGCGGCGGCCCTCGTGATCGGCGCCGCCCACGGGGCCGGAACCCTGCGTGGGCGGCGTGACCGGGAGGTCCTCGGCAGCCGGGACGCACGGCTGGCCACCTGGACCGAGGAGGCCGTCCGGGACGCGTGGGCGGAGCGTCGCCGTATCGCGGGCGGTCTGGAGACCACCGTGCTGTCGCGCACCGCCGACATGGTCACGGAGGCGGAGGCGGGCCGGCTCGACGTGACCGCGGACCGCGCCCGCGAGGCGCTGGCCGCGATGCGCGCCCTGCTGGACACGGTCCGGGAGTCCGGGACCGGCCCCGACCTGCGCCCGCAGCCCACCCTCCAGGCCCTCGACCTGCTGGCCCACCAGTGCCGGGCCACCGGCCGCGAGGTGGAGATACGGCTGACCGACCGGGTGCCGGAACGGCTCCCCACCGCCGTGGATCTGGCCGCCTACCACTGCGCCGAGATCCTGCTCGCGGCCGGCGGCGAGGGTCCTGCGGTGCTCGAACTGGACGCGTCGGACAGTACGTTGACGATCACGGCGACCGGGGTGCCCGGTGCCGACGTACAGGACCGGCTGGCCGCACGCATCGCACCACTGGGCGGCACGGTGTCCGTCCTCGGCGCGCCGGACACGGTCCGCCTCCGGCTGCCGCTGGCCCCACCACAAGGACCCGGAGAAGAGGAACGATGAGCCTTACCGTGCTGGTCGTCGACGACCAGGGCGTCGTACGGGCGGGTTTCGCCGCCGTGATCGACGCCGCGGAGGACATGACGGTCGTCGGCGAGGCGGCCGACGGCGCGGCCGCGGTACGGCTCGCGGCGGAGCTGGCACCCGACGTGGTCGTGATGGACGTACGCATGCCGGAGCTGGACGGCATCGCCGCGACCAGGATCATCACCGGCCGCGAGAACGCTCCGCGGGTGCTCGTGCTGACCACCTTCGACCTCGACTCGTACGTCTTCGACGCCCTGCGGGCCGGCGCGTCCGGGTTCCTCCTCAAGGACGTGCAGCCGTCCGAACTGCTCCAGGGCATCCGGGTGGTGGCCGGTGGCGAGAGCGTGCTCGCGCCGTCCGCGACCCGCCGCCTCATCGGCCACTACGCCTCCGGTACGGGCGTCGGCTTCCGCACCTCCGAGGCCCCGCGCGCACTGGACACCCTGACCGCGAGCCAACGGGGCGTCCTCTCCCTGGTCGCGGCCGGCCTCAACAACGCGGAGATCGCCGGGGAACTCGGCATCACCGTGGGCACGGTGAAATCCCACGTGAACGCGCTCCTGCGCAAACTCGGTCTGCGCGACCGCGTGCAGGCGACGATCCTCGCCTACGATCTCGGCCTGGCCCGCCCGCACCCGCCCGGCCCCCACCTCTGACCGCCGCGACCAAGGAACGCCTGCCATGACAGACCTCCGCAAGTACCTCACCACCCCGGCCGCCCTCATCTACCTGGGCCTGTGCGCCGCTCTCCTCATCTGGGCGCTGGCCGTGACCATCGGCGACACCTCCGACGAGTCCATGGCGGGCGTGATCCCCCTCCTCGCCACGGCACCGTTCAGCCTCGTCCTCCTCGCCCTCCCGGAGGGCCTCGCGATGCTGGTCCTCTCGGTGACCTTCGGCGCGCTGGTGAACGCGGCGTTCATCGGCTGGTGCGCACGGACCCTGCGCCGCGGCAACGGCTGACGCCGGGGCCGAAGGACGCGGGGCAGGTTGCCGACGGCCCGGCGCGGACGCGCGGGGTCCGCGCACAGGGTGGGGTCGCCCGGGGGCCGACGCCGTCGGGGGTGCGCGGCTGAGGTGGTACTCGATGGTCTTGACGCTGAGAACGAGTTCGCGTGCCGTCTGACGGCCGGTCAAGCCCTGTACGGCCGACCGCGCCACGGTGGATTCCTGGGCCGCCGCCCGCCCCACGACTCCGGCTCCCCTGACCGAAACTGCACGCGGCGGGCCGCCCACACCATCAGCGGAGTGAGCGGCCCGGCCGTCGCCGTCAGGAGACGGGCTTGAGCTGCCAGAGCTGGCAGTCGTTGTTCAGCCAGGTCCACTGGCGGACGTCGGTGCCGTCGGCGGTGTTGCAGTTCGCCACGTCGGCGACCTTGCCGCTGTTGACGTTCACCAGTCGCACGTAGCCGGTCAGGGTGTAGACCAGCTGCCACCGCTGGCACTTGTTGTCCAGCCAGCTCCACTGCCTGATGTTGGCGCCGTCGGCGGTACCGCAGTTGGTGACGTCGAGCGTCTTGCCGGTGGCCACGTTCGTCACGCGGTTGGTCTCGTCGCCCGGGTCGGAGAAGGTCCACAGCTGGTTGGTGGTGCCTTTGCACGTGTACTGGATGACGTCGGCGCCGTCGGCGGGATCGCCCGCGAACTCGTCGAGGCACTTGCCACTGCGGCGGTTGACCAGCTCGTACGCGGTCGGGGTGGCCGCGGTCTCGCCGGACGGGCCGGGCAGGGAGGTGCCGAGGGCGACCGGGGTACCGAAGTTCGGGGTGCCGTCGGCGTTCCAGGTGAACTTCTGGGCCCGGGTGCTGCGGGTGTTGCCGCAGCCGCCGGTCGTCGTGCTGTTGGCGTGGTAGACGATCCAGTTCTCCGTGCCGTCGGGTGAGGTGAAGAACCCGTTGTGGCCCGGCCCGTACACGCCGGCCGTGTCGTTGCGGGTGAAGACCGGCGTGGACTTCTTCGTCCAGGAGGCGGGGGCGAGCGGATCGGTTCCGGTCAGCTCCAGCTGGCCCAGCTTGTAGTCGGGCGTCCCGCAGTGACTGGCCGAGTAGGTGACGAAGGTCCGGCCGTCGTGGGAGAGCACCTCCGGTCCCTCGTTGACCGCGGTGCCCACCTTCTCCCAGCTGTAGGTGGGCGTGGAGATGACGGTGAAGGCCGTACTCGCCAGCGTGTAGGGATTGCTGAGCGGCGCGATGACCAGGCTCTGCACGCCGCCGACGAAAGCGCTGCCCAGCAGGTAGCGATTGCCGCCGTACTCCAGGACGTCGGTGTCGATCAACCAGCCGCCCTTGTCCAGGTTCGAGCCGGCGAGCTGGCTCTTCCACGTGTACGGCCCCATCGGATCCGTACCCGAACTCTCCAGGACGTTGGTGCGCTGGCCGTCGCAGCAGCTGCTGGAGTCACCGGCCGCGTAGTACAGGTACCAGCGGCCGTCGAGGAAGTGGATCTCCGGTGCCCAGATGTTCGCGTTGCGCCCGGCCGTGTCGTCGTGCCAGATGAGCACGTTGGGGGCGGTGCTCAGTCCCGCGAGGGTCGGGGACTTGCGCATGAACAGCTCGTTGGTGATCGAGGTGGTGATCAGGTAGTAGCTGTCGTTGTAGTACGTCAGCCACGGGTCGGCGCCCGCCCGGGACTTGACGGGGTTGGAGTACGGCTGTCCGTCTGCCGCCTGCGCCGGCGCGGCGAGGGCCGGGATCAACAGGGCGACGAGGGCGGCCAGCAACGCCAGCCAGGGCACGCGTCCGGCCCGGTTTCTCTGGAAGGTCTTCATGGCGACTCCTGTGCCTCAGTAGCCGACGTGGAAGGTGGCGTCGGACTTCTCGACGCTGGTGGAGATCGGGTCGATGCGCAGCTCGTAGTCCGAGTGCCGGATGTAGCGGTCCGGGAAGTTGTAGGAGCGGAACGAGCTCCAGGTGGTGTCCGCGAGCCCGGCGGTCTTGTAGAAGGTGGCGTCCTGGGCGAAGGCCGTGGTGCCGTCGTTGACGTCCAGTTCGATCTTGAAGCTGTAGTGCCTCAGGTAGCGGGTCGGGTAGTTGACCGACTGGAACGACACACCCGAGGAGTCCGCGAGACCGGGCACCAGCTTCCACTGCGAGTCGGTGTACGGGTCGAAGGGGTACGGGTCTATCCGGCCGACGAAGCCGACGTGCCGCCAGTAACGCCCGGGGTAGTTGTAGGACTTGAGGCGGTTCCAGGTGGGAGTGCCCCACTTGGCGACCAGGTTGTCGTACTCGGTCTGGCTGATCGCCTGGACCGTGCCGTGCTTGCAGTTCAGCGGCGGTGTGTAGACGCGCTGGTCGACCGCCGTCCAGGTGCCGGCCGCGAGGTCACTGGTCTGCCAGGTGTAGAACACGCCGTTCGGCGAGTAGGTGTCGCCCCACAGGTACCAGGTGCTGGACGTCTGGGACTTGACCAGGATGGGTGCCTCGGTGCTGCCGTGGGAGACGGTGCCGGTGAAGGCCGTGAAGCTGCCGGGGTCGAGGGTGGTGGACTTGGCGCCCAGCAGTTTCCCCGTGGAGTTGTTCTTGAAGTACATGTAGTTGACGCCGTTCACCCCGACGGCCATGTCACCGTCGATCGCGTCGTAGCCGGGGTCGAAGAACACCTGGCCGGTCGTCGCCGTCTGGAAGTCGGTGGTGTAGCTCACCATGATCACGTTGTGCCCGGTGCTGTTCACGGACGAGTAGATGATCGCGTACTGACTGCGCGAGGCGTCCCAGAACGCCTCCGGGGCCCAGCTGTGGGTGTTCATGTCGTGCAGCTTCAGCAGCCGGTAGTTGTCGAAGGACCGCAGGTCGGCGGAGTCCCAGACGTGGATGTACTGGCTCTCCTGGGTCCAGTCGGTGCCCTTCAGGTTGGTCGCCATGACCACGAAGGTGCCGTCCTGCTTGCGCAGGATGTACGGGTCGCGCAGCCCGCCGAAACCGCCGGTCGGGGTGACGACGGGGGCGTTCTGGTTCAGTGGCGTCCACTCCAGGCCGTCGGTGCTGACCGCCAGGTGCAGGCCGTAGTCGGAACCCACGTTGTTGGGCGACTCGGTGAAGTAGCCCATCACGTACGGCGTTCCGGTCGCCGCGCGGGCGGTGCCGGCGCCGAGGGCCAGGGCGCCGGACATGGACAGCGGGACGGCCGCGGCCATGCCGAGGAAGAGCCGGCGGGAGGGGCGGGGCATGCCGGGGTTGGGCTCCGTGCTCATGGGTTCTCCAGGGAGGGTGGGTGCGGGTGGCGGGTGCGTCAGTTCACCGGAACGGCGTCGTAGACGGCACGCGCGATATGGGTGCGGGCCGAGCGGGCGAGCTGCGCGGTCATCGCCTGGTAGCGCTCGTGGACGTAGGCCTGGCGGGCCTGTCCGCTGAGCCGGTCGGGGACCGCGATGGTGCCGTTCTCGGCCAGCTTCGTCTCCAGCTGGGCATCGAGGTCGTGCAGGACGTAGGAGAGGTAGTTGGCCTCGGTGTACTGCACGGGGCCGTAGACGACCTGGTGATCGGCGACGGCCTGGCTGCGGCGGGCGTTCTCGGCGGTCCAGGAGGTGAGAAAGGCGTCGTATCCGGGGTCGGCGATCAGCCCGTGCCGGTGGGCCAGGCCGAGGACGACCGTGGCCTTGGTGACCTCGGCGAGGGCGAGTTTCCTGGCGTAGGCGGCCGGGGTGGTGCCGCCGTGGGGTGTGGTCCAGAAGTCGGGGCCGTCACTGACGCCGTAGGCCTGCTGGAAGTGGGCGAAGGTGGCGGCCCGTTCCTGTGCCAGGTAGAGGGTGAACTCGCGTACGGGGATTGCCTGGCCGTTGATCTCGGCGACCACGGCGGTGGGCGGGGGCGGGAGCGGGGCCGGTGTTCCGGCCGCCGTGTCCCGGTGCCCGGCGGTCAGCAGGACGACGGCCGCGATCGTCAGGGCGCCGAGCACGCCGGCGACGGCGACCGCCCAGCCGGGGACGGACCTTCGCGTTGCCGTGCGGCGCCGTGGAGCCGTGGCGGGGCGGCGGGCCTGGCGCACCGACGTGGTCATCGTTGACCCCCATACGTGAGTGGTGGAAGAGGGTGCCCGGCCCGTCCGAGCCGCGTTTCTCTCCGGGCCGGGCACCCGCTGACTCGTCGCCGGCTCAGCCGGCGGCGAGCGTCTGGATCTCCGAGCTGCTGAGCACCCGGTTGTAGAAGTGGACGTCGTCGATCTGGCCGTTGGTGAAGTCGACGGGTCCCTGGTTGTAGGTGGCGGCCCCGATCAGGGTGGCGCCTCTGGCCGTCCAGGGGCTGGTGAAGGCGGTGGTGCCCTGGAGGGTGCCGTTGACGTACAGCGAGATCGTCTGGGCGCTGCTGTCGTACACGCCAAGGACGTGGTACCAGGTGCCGGTGGCCGCCGATGCGCTCGCCGTCACATTCGTGGCCGTCGAGTCGTTCACGTCGGAGGCGCGGGTGACGAAGACGAACTTCCCGCCCGACAGCTGGAGATAGAACGGGCTGACCTTGAAGCCGACCAGGCTGGCGAAGGTCTGGTTGCCGGAGACGCTGTTCAGCTTGACCCAGGCGCCGACCGAGTAGCTCTGTCCCGTGTCGATCACCGAGGACGGAACGACCCCCATGGTGGTGCCGGAGCCGTTGAAGCTGAGCGCGTTGCCGCCGACCTTGCCGCTGCCCGCCCAGGCGGTGTTGCCCTCGGTGTAGCCGGAGGCGGTGTTGCCGAGGAGGTTGCCGAAGCTCTGGCCGCTGCCCTCGTCCAGCTGGAAGTAGCCGGCCGCACCCGTGCCGAGGGCGTACGCCTCGCGCGCGGTCAGCGCCCTGGAGACCATCCGGACGTCGTCGATCGCGCCGTTCGCGAAGTCGACGTTGCCGCCGTTCCACTTCGCGCGGCCGATCGTCGTGTGACCGGTCGCCTTCCATGGGGAGGAGAAGGCGGTGGTGCTCTGAAGGGTGCCGTTGACGTACAGCGCGATGGTGTGGGCGCTGTTGTCGTACACACCGGTCAGGTGGTACCAGGTGCCGGTCGTCGGGGAGCCGCCGGTGACCTGCTTCCAGCTCGCGCCGGTCGAGTCGGCGCTGCGGACGGTGAACGCGAAGGTGCCGCCCGACAGTTGGAGGTAGAAGGGGCTGATGCTGCTGCCGTCGATGCTCGCGTAGGTCTGGTTGCCGCTGACGCTGCTGGGCTTGACCCAGGCGGAGACCGAGTAGCTGCCGCTGGTGTCCACGGCCGTGGTGGGCACGTCGACCCAGGAGTTGCTCGCGCCGGTCAGGCTGACGGCACCGGCGCCGAACTTGCCGGTGGTCCAGGAGGCTCCGGCCTGGAGCGTGCCGTTGTTGGAGCCGCCGCTGATGTCGGCGGTCGCGGTACCGGTGGCCTCGTCCAGCGGCCAGTAGGCGCCGGAGGTGGCGGTGGGGCCGGAGACGGCCGCGCCGTTGTAGGCGCCGATGTTGGGGGCCGCGGTCGAGGAGACGGTGGTGCCGAAGTAGTCCTTGCCGCCGTTGCCGGAGATGACGGCGCCCGCGCCGAGCGCCGGGGAACCGCTCTGGAGTTTGTAGGCGGCCGCGGTGGAGCGGCCCGCGCTGCCTCCGCCCGGTTTCACGAACAGTGGATCGGTGGTGATCTTGGCGGTGTCCGACGGCTCGGTCGACGGATGGTTGCCGTAGAAGAGGTTGTGGGTCCAGGTGGTTCTGGTGGTGGAGTAACCGCCGTTGCCCAGCTTGTAGATGATGTTGTTCGAGAAGGTCACGTTGCTGTTCGGCGTGCCGTCGGTGACCTTGCCGTTGTTGCCCTCGGGCATGTAGATGGTGTTGTTGTACACGGCGGCGGTGGTACTGCTGTCCACGCCCGACATCAGCGGGAAGACCGCGTTGGAGGCGCCGTCGTTCTGGCTGATGTTGTAGCGGATGACCGAACTCTTCGCGGCGAAGCCGCTGTAGCAGCACCACTCGGCGAAGCCGAACGGGTTGTCGTGGCTCCAGTTGTACTGGATGACCGTTCCGCTGGTGTGGTTGTCGATGTCGAAGGCCTGGCCGTCGTAGAGGCTGCGGTACTGCCGCGAGACCTCGTTGTACTGCCAGACGCCGTCCGTCGACCAGGCCGTCCACAGGCCTGCGCCGGAGAAGCGGTAGCCGTTGTCGGTGGCCACGTTGTTCTGCACGACGGGCGCAGCGCAGAACACGCAGACGATGTCGTTGCCGCCGGCGTCGGTGATCGTGTTGCCGTCGATCACCACGTTGGTGGCGTTGATGTCGTGGTTGAGGCCGAGCAGCGAGCCGATGTAGATACCGCCCGCGTCGACGTGCGTCAGCGTGTTGCCCGTGAGCTGGACGTCGTCCCAGCCGCTGGTGGTGTTGTCGTCGGTGACGTTGAACGCGATGCCCGAGGACTTACTGGGCTGGACCCCGCCGCTGTTGGTCCAGTAGCCCTTCACGTCGTGGATGTTGTTGTTGACGATGTGGATGCCGGCGAGGATCCCGCTGGTGTCGTTCTGCAGTTGGATGCCGCTGCGGACGGCCGCGGTGGACGAGGTGTTGGTGATCTCCAGGTTCTGGATCGTCCAGTACGCCTGGTTGTGCAGGTAGATGGTGGCCGCCGCGCCGCCGCCGTCGATGATGGGCGCGGCACCGGAGCCGTACGAGGAGATGACGATCTGGCTGCCGCTCGCGCCGGATCCCTGCGGCTGGAGCTCACCGCTCCAGGAACCGCCCTTCTGGAACAGGATCTGGTTGCCCGAGGTGAAGGTGGTGCCGTTGACCTTGGAGATCGTCTTCCAGGGGGTGCTGGTGCTGCACCCGTCGTTGCTGTCGCTGCCGGACGACGACGAGACGTAGTACGTCGTGCACGCGGCGTGTGCCGTCGTGGCCGGGAGCATCACGAGTCCGAGCGCGACTGCGGCGCTTCCTGTCGCCGCCAGCAGGCGGCTTCGCCATCTTCGCATTGCGTTCCTCTTTGAACGGGAGCGGGTGGGAGGGGAGTTGGGGGACTTCAGGAGAGGCGGATCATGTTCCAGGAGAGAGCGGGAAGGGTGGCCCGCAGAACGCCGCCGTCCAGGGAGGTGCCCTCGACGGCGGTGGGTGCGACGCGTTCGGGCTCGGCGAGGGTGTTCCGGGCGTCCGGGTCGGCGTCGGTGAGGACCGAGTGCTCGGCCACGCGGGTCAGGCCTTCGAGTCCGCGCAGGCTCACTTCGAGGGGCAGGGCGTCGGTCTGGCTGCGGTTGACGGCGAAGACGGTGACGGCTCCGGTCTCCTCGTCGACGACGGCGGTGGCCTGGAGGAGGGGCACCTCGCCGAACTTGGCGGTCTCGTGGGTCGGGCTGTCCACGTGGACCTGGAGCACCCGGCCGCGTCCGTACCGGGACGCCTGCGCGAAGGGGAAGAAGGTGGTCTGCCGCCAGGCGGGGCCGCCCGGTTCGGTCATGATCGGGGCGATGACGTTGACCAGTTGGGCCAGGCACGCGACCTTGACCCGGTCGGCGTGGCGGAGCAGCGCGATGAGCAGGGAGCCGAAGACGACGGCGTCGGTGACGGAGTAGACGTCCTCCAACAGCCTTGGTGCCTCTTGCCAGTTGCGGCGTTCGGTCTCGGGTCGCGAGGAGTACCAGACGTTCCACTCGTCGAAGGAGATGCCGATCCGCTTCTTCGACTTCAGCCGTGCGCCCACGTGGTCGCAGGTGGCGACCACGTTCTCGATGAAGGACTCGGTGTCCACCGCCGAGGCGAGGAAGGAGTCCCGGTCGCCGTCCTTCTCCTCGTAGTAGGCGTGCATGGAGATGTAGTCCACGTGGTCGTACGTGTGCTCAAGGACCGTGGACTCCCAGGCGCCGAAGGTCGGCATGAACTGGGCGGAGCTGCCGCAGGCGACGAGCTGCACGTCCGGGTCGATCAGGCGCATCGCCCAGGCCGTGGCGGCCGCGAGCTTGCCGTACTCGTCGGCGTCCTTGTGGCCGATCTGCCACGGGCCGTCCATCTCGTTGCCCAGGCACCACAGCCGGACGTCGTACGGCTCCTTGTCGCCGTGGGCCACCCGCTGGTCGGAACGGTCCGTGCCGCCGGGGTGGTTGGCGTACTCAAGGAGCTCCAGGGCCTCCTTGACCCCGCGGGTGCCGAGGTTGACGGCGAGCATCGGCTCGGTGCCCTCGACCTTGCGCACGAAGTCCATGAACTCCGAAAGGCCGAACTGGTTGGTCTCCGTGGACCGCCACGCCGGGTCCAGGCGGCGCGGCCGGGTCTCCTTGGGGCCGACGCCGTCCTCCCAGTCGTATCCGGAGACGAAGTTGCCGCCCGGGTAGCGGATGGCGGTGACGCCGAGTTCGCGGACCAGGTCGAGGACGTCGGTGCGCAGCCCCTCGGCGTCGGCGGCCGGGTGTCCGGGCTCATAGATACCGGTGTAGACACAGCGGCCGAGGTGCTCGACGAACGACCCGAACAGCCGGGGGTCGACGTCGCCGACGGCGAACGCGGGGTCGAGGACGAACCGCGCGGTGGATGGCATGGGGGTTCCTTCACGGTCGGGCCGAGGGGAAGGGTCCGGGGGAAAGGGTCGGGCTCAGGACTCGGGTGCCAGGCTCGGTTCGACGGGCTCGTCCCGGTCGCAGGTCAGCCGGCCGTCGGTCACACGCAGGGCCGCCACCTGGAGGGACGAGCGGCGGAACGCGTAACTCGCCTCGTCCGTCCCGGGCGTACGGTCGGGATGGGTGAAGTAGAAGGCGTACGCCGTCTCGCCCTGGACCACGACGTCGGCGTGCAGGCCGAATCCGCCGTCGTCGGGGCGGCTGCCGGGTACGTCGAGGATCAGGCCCTGGTGGTCCCAGTGCTCCAGGTCGTCCGAGCGCAGGACGCCCTGCCCGCGCCACTCGTCGACGATCATCCAGTGGTGACCGCCGAGGGCGAAGACGTTGGGACCCTCGTGCGGGCGGTGTGTGACGGCCGGTCCCGTCGGCCGCCAGTGGTACAGGTCCTCGCTGTCTGCGGCGTACGTGAACGAGCCGTGCGTCTCGTCCTTGAACCACATCCGGAAACCGCCGCCGGGCAACGGGTACACGCAGGCGTCGATCACCCGCTCCGAACCGAGGTCCAGGGCACCGTGGTGGGTCCAGGTGAGCAGGTCCGGGCTGGTGTAGTGGCGGATCTCGGCGTGGCCCGTCCAGTCGGCCGGCACACCGCGGATCCAGCTGACGTACATGTGGTACAGCCCGTCGTGCCAGATGATCTCCGGTGCCCAGAAGGTGTTGCGCCCCCATTCCGGGTCCGGGAGGTCGAGCGTGCCGCGGTACGTCCAGGTCCGGCCGCCGTCGGTCGAGGCGGCCACACCCAGATCGGTGCCGTGCACCCAGGCCACGCCGGGGCCGGGGGCGTTGACTCGCCGGTTCGTGTACACGAGCCACCACTCGCCCGCCTGCCGGTTCCATACCGCCACCGGGTCCGCCGCGCCGTCGTGGACGGGGTCACGGAAGAGCGGTGCGTTCGCTGCGTCTGCCATGGTTCGGACCCCCTTACTTCAGACCGGAGTTGACGAAACCGCGGACGTAGGAGCGCTGTGCGGCCAGGAACAGGACGATGACGGGGATGAGATAGAGGACCGCGCCGCCCGCGATGAGGTTCGGCAGCGGGAAGCCCTGGCCCATGACATAGCCCGTGCCCACGCCGACCGCGAGCGTGGTGTTCGACGCGTCCAGCAGCAGGTTCGGCGCGATGAAGTCGCCCCACACCACGTTGAAGGCCAGGACGAACGCCGTGACCAGCAGGGGTCTCGAGAGCGGCAGGAAGATCTGCACGAAGATGCGGATCCGGCCGGCACCGTCGATGACGGCCGCCTCCTCCAGTTCCTTGGGGAAGCTGGAGAAGAACTGCCGGTACAGGAAGATCGCGTACGGCGCTCCCGCCGAGCCCCACAGCACCCACGGCCAGTACGTGCCGACCATGCCGAGGTTGGCGAACAGCAGGTAGGTGGGGATGAGGGTGACGATCTGCGGCACCATCATGGTCGAGATCAGCAGTCCGAACAGCAGGTTCTTGCCGGGCGCGCGCAGCCGCGCGAAGCCGTAGCCGACCAGCGCCGAACTGATCGTCGTCAGCAGTGCGTTGACGGTGGCCAGGATCAGGGAGTTGCGGCCGTACCGCCAGAACGGGATGGTCTTCACCGCGTCGACGTAGTTGTGCCAGTCCAGCGTCGACGGCAGCCAGGTGTCGGAGCTCGTCTCGGCGGACGGCCGCAGCGAACCGATGAGCAGTTCGACGAAGGGCAGCAGCATCAGAACGGAGACGACGAGCAGGACCGTGAACACCAGCAGGCGCTTGCGGCTTCGGCGACGGCCCCTGGCCTTCGGGACGGCCGACCGGGCCTCCGCCTGCGCCGAGGGCATCGCCGCGATCGGCCGGCTTTCCTTGAGTGCCATGGCGGTTCAGCCTTCCTTCGCGGCCGCGTTGGGGTCGACGGCGTAGAACACGGTCCGTCCGGCCAGCTTGAAGATCAGTGCGGTCAGGGCGACGATGACCAGGAAGAAGACCGTCAGCATCGCGGAGCCGTAGCCGTAGCGGCCGTAGGCGAAGAACTGCGAGTAGACGTCGACCATGTAGACCCGGTTGGCGTTCGGGATGTTGGTGTAGACGTTCGAGAAGCCGCCGTCGCTCATCGGGGAGAGCAGCAGGACCGGGACGAAGGTCTGCAGCGTGGTGATGGTGACCAGGACCGTCTGGAAGAGCAGGACGGGAGAGATCACGGGAAGCGTCACATGCCGGAAGGCCGTGAGAGCGCCCCCGCCGTCCAGCTTGACGGCCTCCAGTTGTTCGGCCGGCACGGTCTGCAGGGCGGCGAGGTTGATGATGATTCCCGCGCCGATGCCCCACAGCAGTACGACGACCAGGACGACGAAGGCGTGGCTGCCGGTCAGCCAGCTCACCGCGGTGCCGCCGAGCATCCTCAGGAACCGGTTGACGGCTCCCGAGTTCTGGTCGAACGCCACCTTCCAGATGAGCGAGGCGGCGACGGGCGGCACGATCGCGGGGATGTAGATCAGGGTCCGGAAGACCGTGCGACCGCGGACGCGCTCGTTGAGCAGGACGGCCAGGAGCAGGCTCCCGATGATCGTCGTGGGGACGACGATGGCCACCAGCAGCAGCGTCTTGGACAGTGAGGTCATGGTGTCCGCGGAGGTGAGGACCTCGCGGTAGTTGTCCAGGCCGACCCAGGGCTTGAACGGGGCGATGCCGTCCCAGGCGGTGAAGCTCAGGTAGACGGCGTAGCCCACCGGGAAGACGGTCAGCAGGGCGGTGCCGATGAGCCAGGGGGAGACGAAGCCGTAGAACGCCAGGGCCTCGCCCCGGCCTCCGCCGAGCCGCCGCCTCCGGGACGGCTCGGCGGACCGGGTGCTTCGCGATCGCATGCGGGGCCTACTTTCCGGCGAGCTTCTTGCCGTTGGCCAGGACGGCGTTGACTTCCTTGGTCAGCTGGTCGGCGAGCTTCGCCACCGAGGTGCCGCTGCCCATCGCCGCGGTGAAGGTCTTGGCGAGGGTGGTGTCCAGTGCCGTGGTCTGGGCGTACGGGGTCGCGTTGTGCAGGACGTCCACGTAGTCGAGTTCGGCCGTCTGGACCTTGAATGCCGCCTTCTGGAAGGCGGTCTTCTGCGGTACGACGGCGAGGAGGGACTTCAGCGAGGGCAGACCGTTGCCCGCGGAGATGCGCTTCTTGGCACCCTCGCCGCCGCAGTACCACTCGATGAACTGGAAGGCGGCTCCCGGGTTCTTGGACTTCGCCGGAATCCAGTAGCCGACGGCGCCGAAGGAGGGGCTGACCCGCTTCTTGCCCAGTATCGGTGCGGCGGCGAACACCGTCTTCGACTCGTACGCCGGTGCGGTGGCGCCGAGGAAGCCGCCGAACCAGAAGCCCTGACCGGAGGTGGCCTGCTTGCCGGCGACGTACTGGGGGCCGTCCCAGTCGGGGCTGGGGTCCATGAGCGAGTAGCCGACCTTGGCCTTGGCGACGTCGACCAGCCAGGTCAGGGCGGCGATCGCCTCCGGCGAGGTGAAGTCCGCGGTGCCGAGGTCATCGGAGAGGATCCGGCCACCGGCGGTCGCCGCCATGGAGCCGATGCGGTTCATGCTGGCCGTGGTGGTGAACATGCCGTGGACGGTGGTCTTGCCGCCCGACGACTTGGTCAGCTTCTTCGAGGCGTCGAAGAGTTCGTCGTAGGAGATCGGCTGGGACGGGTCGGGCGCCTTGAGCCCGGCGGCGTCCCACATGTCCGCGTTGTACCACCACATCGAGTCCTGCGACCAGTCCTTGGCGATCCCGTAGCGGGAGCCCTTGCCCTGGTGGGTGCCGTCCCACTTCCACACGTCGTTGATGGGCAGGATGTCGGCTTCCTTGAGGACGCTGCTCTGCGCGAAGTACTCGTCCAGGTTCAGGGCGACACCCCGGCTCCCGATGTACGGGGTGACGTCGGTACCGGCGTCGCGCACCACGTCCGGCGGGTTGCCGGCGGCCAGCATGGCGTTGAGCCGGGTCGAGTCGGTGTTGATCACCTTGATCTTGACGCCGGGGTGGGCCTTCTCGAAGGCGGCGATCTCGGCGCTGGTGATCTCGCCCGGAGCGCTCATGATCGTCAGCGTGCCCGACTTGGCCTTCGCGGGGGTCTTGGACGCCCCGGTCGTGCTGTTGCCGCACCCGGCGAGGGCGACGGCGCCGGCCAGGAATCCGGCGCTTCTCAGGACCGAGCGCCTGCTGAGAGCTGAGTGGTGCATGGAGTCCAACTCCTTGTCAGAGGGTGTGGCGCGACGCCGACCGGGCGACTGCGACTGCTTCCACCGACCAAGGCGGCTACGTCGGGCGGTGAGCGCCGGAACCGGCAAACCGGATGTCACGGCTGGAAGCGGGATCAGAATGTAGGGCAGGTACATCGTCGTCAACCCTTTGTTCCAACGTTTTTTGCCCAGGTGAGATATCCGTCCCGGCGGATCCGTCCTGCGTCTTCGCCAAATCCCCAGGTGGTAGCCATGCCTCTGCATGCACCTGTCGATCCCGCTGGGTGCGCGAAAAGTTTTCGGCCGCGGGGCCGCTTGTCCAGCGCATTGACATCGTTGAACTAGCGGTGCGATGCTCACGCCGCTCCAGGGCTCACCAGCATGAGGAGACCCCCATTGCCCCGACACATCCCCGCCGGCTACCTGCTCGCCCACTTCACGGGCGAGCACCTGGCCGACGGCGAGCAGGTCCGCTTCGCCCTCTGCGACTCGCCGCGCATGGACCGCTGGCGGGAGCTCGATGGTCTGGCACCCCTGGCCCCGGACGGCGGCGGAGCGAGGGATCCGTTCCTGATCCGGGCCGCCGACGGCAGCGGCTTCCACCTGATCGCCACCGACCTGCGCATCCACGGCGGTGACGGCTGGGAGCAGGCGATCGCGCACGGCAGCCGCAGCCTGCTGGTGTGGGGCTCGGCCGACCTGCGTGACTGGGACGGTCCGCGCCGGGTTGAGGTGATGCCGGAGCAGGCGGGCTGCGTCTGGGCTCCCGAGGCCGTGTGGGACGCCTCCCGCAAGGAGTACCTGGTGTTCTGGGCCTCCACCGTCTACCCGGAGCACGACCCCGGGCACCGCGGCCCCTCGTACCACCGCATGTACTGCGCCACCACCCAGGACTTCCGCACCTTCTCCGCCCCCCGGCCATGGCTGGACACGGGCTATCCGGTGATCGACTCCACGGTGGTCGAGCACGAAGGGTGGTTCTACCGCTTCACCAAGGACGAACGCCTGCCCGGCACTCCCGGCGCCCCGGACGCCAAGTACGTCTTCGCGGAGCGCTCCCGCGACCTGCACTCCGCCCGCTACGAGCCCGTCGCACAGGGCGTGGGCCGTGGCACCGACGAGGTGCCCGGACTCGCTCATGCCGAAGGTCCCATCGTGCTGCCGGCCCCGGACGGCGACGGCTGGCTGCTGCTCCTGGACGAGTTCGAGGGCCGCGGATACGTCCCCTTCCGGGCGGACCGCCTGGACAGCCCGGTATGGCTGCCGGCCGACGGTCCCGATGGCTGTGTCGTGCCCCCCGGGCTGCGCCACGGTTCGCTGCTGCCGCTCACGGCAGCCGAATGTGCCGGGCTGCGCAGCCTGGCCCCGGCCGAAGCCTAGAGTTCAGCCATGTCCACGATGCATGACGTGGCCCAGCGGGCCGGGGTGTCGCCGAAGACGGTGTCCCGCGTGGTCAACGACGAGCCCGGGGTGAGCGAGCGGACCCGCGAGAAGGTCACCGCCGCCATCGCCGAACTGGACTTCCGCCCCAACCCGGTCGCCCGCAACCTGCGCACCGGCCGGACCGGACTCGTCGGCCTGGCCCTGCCGCACCTGGCGCAGCCGTACTTCTCCTCGCTCGCCGAAGCGATCATGCGCGAGGCCGAACGCCACGACCTGACCGTACTGACCGAGCTCACCGGCGGGGACGCGGAAGCGGAACTCGCCCTGGTGCGCGAGCACGGACCGTACCTGGGCGGACTGCTGATGTACCCGGTGGGACTGTCGGACGCACAGGCCCGGACCGTCGCCCGGACCGTGCCGACGGTGTTCATGTCGGAACGCGCCTACCAGGCACCGGTCGACCGCGTCGCCATGGCCAACCTCGAGGGCGTGCGGGCCATGGTCGGCCACATGGCGTCGCTGGGGTACACCCGCATCGCCGCGCTCGGCGCCGATCACTCCGGCCTGCCCCAGCGGGCGGCGGCGCACCTGCGTCTGGAGGGATACCGGGCCGGACTGAGCGACGCCGGACTGCCCTTTCTGCCCGAGCTCGTCTGCGAGGTCGGCACGCCCGACTGGGACCGGCGGCACGGAGCGGCGGGAGTGCGGCGGCTGATCGAGGCCGGTGTCCGGTTCGACGCCGTGGTGGGATTCGCCGACGCCCTCGCGCTGGGTGCCCTGTACGCGGTGCGGGAGGCGGGCCTGCGAATCCCGGCCGAGGTGGCCGTCGCCGGCTTCGACGACCTCGACGACGCCCGCTACGCCTCTCCCTCGCTCACCTCCGTCGCTCCCGGCACGGCGCAGATCGCCCGCGAGGCGCTGGTCCTGCTGAACGACCGTATGAACGGCACGGCACCCCAGGACACCGGTCGGCTGATCGTCGCCGACTTCGAACTGACGGTCCGCGAATCGACATTGGGGGGGATGGCCGGATGGGGCGGGGCGTGACCATGAGCACCGTGGCCGAGCAGGCCGGGGTGTCCACCAAGACGGTCTCCAACGTCGTCAACGGCACCGGGTCCTACAGCCCCGAGACCGAGCAACGGGTCCGCGCTGCCATAGAGGAGCTCGGCTACCACATCAACCCGTTCGCCCGCGGTCTGCGCTCCCGGCGCACGGACACCATCGCCCTGGTTCTGCCCAACCTCTATCAGCCCTTCTACGCGGAGTTCGCCGAACAGGTGATCAAGTCGCCGGAGACACAGGGACTGAAGGTCGTCCTCGAGTCGACCCGAGGGGACGCCGGGCGGGAGCGGGCCGTCCTGTCGTCGCACCGGGAGCTCGTGGACGGCGTCATCTACGTACCGCACGCTCTCGGCCCCGAGCAGTACCTGCCGCTGCCCTTCACCCGGCCCACGGTCGTCCTCGGCGAACGGCCGGCCGACGCCGCCCAGCTGGGTCTGGACTATGTCGAGACCGCCGACGAGCAGGGCGCGCACGCGGTGGTCGATCATCTGCTCGCCCAGGGGCGGCGCCGTATCGCCGTCATCGGTGAACGCACCGGCCCGTGGGCGGGGGCCAGACGACTGCGCGGCTATCGCAGAGCGCTGACCGAAGCCGGGGTGGACTACGACGACTCCCTGGTGATCGGGGTGGACGACGCGGACCTGTGGTCGTCCGGCGTCGCCGGAGCGACGCGACTGCTGCGCACCCGCGTCCGGTTCGACGCCCTCTTCTGCTTCCACGACGTGGTGGCCGTCGGCGCGCTCTCGGTCCTGGCCCGCGGCGGCATCGCCGTACCGGACGACGTGGCGCTGGCCGGCTTCGACGACATCGAGGCCGCCCGCTTCGCCTCGCCGCCCCTGACCACCGTCGACCTCGACCGCGAGTCGATCGCCCGCACGGCCGTGGCGCTGCTGCGCTCCCGCTTGGACCGGGAGGACTTCGGGGAGCTGCCGGGACGCCGGGAGACGACGGGGTTCGAACTCCGTGTCCGGGCGTCCTCCGACGCAACACCCCCGACCACGGAGTCCGGTCACTGACCGCGAGAACGGTCCCCCTGTCCCGACGGCGGCCCGTCAGAAACCCAGGGGTCACAGCCCGTTGACGTGGCTGCGATCCCACCTTTACCTTCAGCACCAAAGTTCGACAACCCGATCGTCGTTCGATATTTCGGTCCGCTGCTTGGAAGCCAACTCCCTTGCCACGTAAGGAACCGCCCCCCATGTCATTCGTGTCGCAACGTCGCGGCCTCCGCGACCGCCTGAGATCCGCCGCTGTCCGCGCCCTGGTGCTCGCCACGGTCGCCGCCGGCATCGCCCTCGGCGCACACGCCCAGGCTCCGGTCGGATCCGGTACCGCTCCCGGCGGGATGGAGCCGACCGCGGTGACCACGAACCAGATACCGGTGCCGTCGGCGCCGATGGGCTGGGCCTCCTGGAACAGCTTCGCCGCGAAGATCGACTACGACGTGATCAAGGCGCAGGTCGACGCCTTCGTCGCGGCCGGCCTGCCGGCCGCCGGCTACAAGTACATCAACATCGACGAGGGCTGGTGGCAGGGCACCCGGGACAGCTCGGGCAACATCACGGTCGACACCAGTGAGTGGCCCGGCGGCATGAGCGCCATCGCCGACTACATCCACAGCAAGGGCCTCAAGGCGGGCATCTACACCGACGCCGGCAAGGACGGCTGCGGCTACTACTTCCCGACAGGCCGCCCGGCCGCTCCGGGCAGTGGCAGCGAGGGCCACTACGCCCAGGACATGCTGCAGTTCTCCCAGTGGGGCTTCGACTACGTCAAGGTCGACTGGTGCGGCGGCGACGCCGAGGGACTGGACGCGGCGACGACGTACAAGTCGATCAGCGACGCGGTCAACACCGCCGCGGCCACCACCGGCCGCCCGCTGACCCTGTCGATCTGCAACTGGGGCTACCAGAACCCGTGGAACTGGGCGCCGGGCATGGGTGCGCTGTGGCGGACCAGCACGGACATCGTCTACTACGGCAACACGCCGTCGATGACCAACATGCTGTCCAACTTCGACCAGGGCCTCCAGCCCACCGCCCAGCACACCGGGTACTACAACGACCCGGACATGCTCATGGTCGGCATGGACGGCCTCACCGCCGCCCAGAACCGTACGCACATGAACCTCTGGGCGATCTCCGGGGCCCCGCTGCTCGCGGGCAACGACCTGAGCACCATGAGCTCCACCACCGCCTCGATCCTGAAGAACTCCGAGGTCATCGGCGTCGACCAGGACTCGCGCGGACTCCAGGGCGTCAAGGTCGCCGAGGACAGCCGAAACCTCCAGGTGTACGGCAAGGTGCTGTCCGGCACCGGCAACCGCGCGGTCGTCCTGCTCAACCGAAGCTCGACCAGCCAGACCATGACCGTCCGGTGGTCCGACCTGGGCCTGACCAACGCCTCCGCCACCGTCCGCAACCTGTGGACGCAGAGCAACGTGGGCAGTTACGCCACGGGCTACAGCACCACCGTCCCGGCCGGCGACTCGGTCATGCTCACCGTCACCGGCGGCACCGAGGCGGCCGGCACCACCTACGAGGCCGAGTCCTCGGCCAACACCAAGACCGGCTCGGCCGCCAACGTGGCCTGCTCGGGCTGCTCCGGCACCACGAAGGTCGGCACCATCGGCAACGGGTCCGCCAACACGCTCAAGTTCAACGGCGTCGCCGCCTCCGACACCGGCCTGAAGGTCGTCGACATCGCCTACACCAACGGCGCGAGCACGGCCCGTACCGCCGTCCTCAGAGTCAACGGCCAGACCACGACGACCGTGTCCTTCCCGCCGACCGGCTCGTGGACCACCCCCGGCACCGTCTCGGTCGCGGTCTCGCTGGCCAAGGGCTCCGCCAACACGCTGACCTTCTCCAACGCCTCCGCGTGGGCGCCGGACCTCGACGCGATCGCGGTCCGGTCGGTTCCCGGGACGAACGGCAACCAGATCGTGGGCGCGGGCTCCGGCCGCTGCGCCGACGTCTACAACAACACCATCACCAACGGCACCCAGGCCGAACTGTGGGACTGCAACGCCGGCCGTAACCAGTCCTGGACCTACACCAGCCGTAAGGAGTTCGTGCTCTACGGCAACAAGTGCCTCGACGCCTACAACTCGGGCACCACCAACGGCACCAAGGTCGTCATCTGGGACTGCAACGGCGGCACCAACCAGCAGTGGACCGTCAACTCCAACGGCACGATCACCAATGTGAACGCGGGCCTCTGCCTCGACGCCTACAACGCCGGCACCGCCAACGAAACCAAGTTGGTGCTGTGGGCCTGCGGCACCGCCTCCAACCAGCAGTGGAGTCTCAACTAGCAAAGAGCGACCAGCAATCGGCAACTGGCCACACAGCCCGCAGGGGCCCGGGGGCGACCACCGCCCCCGGGCCCCTGCGCCTTCCGGTCCCCGCAGCGGGGCCTCTCCCCACCCGTCAGCCGTCGTGGCACACGAAGACGCGGGGCGCGCCGCCCTCGTCCGGGACGGTCAGTTCGTCGGCTCGGCGCACGCCCTGGGACACGGTTTCTCCCGTCCGGGGGTCGAGGACCCGGTAGGCCCGGGGAAACGTCCCGGCGGTCTCGGGGTTCAGCCGCAGCGGGCCGCCGTGTTCGACGTAGGCGATGTACAGGGTGCCGTCCGGGGAGCTCAGGGCTCTGCCGGCCATCGCGCGGTCCCAGTCCGGGCGCAGGTCGGTGGTCGGCAGCCCGTCCAGGACGCGGCCGATCAGGCCGACGTAACGGGAGCCCTCGAAGTCCAGGGCTTCCCGCCAGCCACAGCCCGGGGCGATGAAGTACGGCTCGTGGTCGGGTTCCTCCGCGTGCAGTCGCCACTGCCACAGGCTCCCCGCGCCGTAGACGACACCCATGGTGCCGCCGGCGCACAGGTTGGACCAGGCCTCATGGCCCTGCCACCAGCCGGCGCCCTTCCCCGTCGCCCCGGAGTTCTCGTACGTGGGCTCCCCGTTGGCGACGCCCTTGACCGGTTCGTTGCGCCGCATGTCGGCGACCCGCTCGGGGAGGTGCTCACCGGAGTGGCCGGTCTGGCACCACTGGAAGTCGAGCCAGTCGGCGCCCTGGTGGGCTCGACTGCGACCGTGCGGCCGGTAGTGGACGCCGCAGGGCTGGCCGTACGCGTCCCAGGCCTCGATCTCCTCGCCGCCCGCGGCGATCTGCGGCTCCTCCCCCGAACCGTCCGCACCCACCAGATAGATGACGGGACGAGCGCCGTAACGGGCCACCAGGTAGCGGCAGTAGCGCGCGTACTCCTCCGGTGGCACCACCGTGCCCGCCACCGACCGTCCCTTCCAGCCGAACCCCTGGAAGACGGGTTGCAGAACGGGGACGATGTCGTGCTCACCGAGGATGTCCAGCAGCCCGTCCAGATACTGGAAGTAGGCCGGGTCGAGGCGTGTGAGGCGGCCGTCCTTCAGGTCCTCGAAGCCGACGTCGAAGCCTTCGTCCTCGGTGCGGTCGCGGGGGCCCCTGGCGTGCATGTCGGGCTGCACGCTCATCAGCAGGACGGCGTTGAACCCCTTCGCGGCGCGGTCGGCGGCGTAGACGCGCGCGTCGTCGGGCGTGGCCCGCCAGGGCAGCGCCCATGCCGTGTCGGCGACCAGGAGTGCGGGGGTGCCGTCGGCGTGCACCAGGCTGCGTGCGCCCGGGGACATGCGCCAGAACCCGTGCTGTTCGAAGCGAGGGGCGGACTCGGCCGGCACCACGGTGAGTTCACCGGTGCGGCTGACGAGTCCGGGGTCGTCGACATCGCCGTCCGTCCGCCAGCTCCAGACCCCCGTGGCCGCCGGCGCGGCGAACCGCAGGCGCCAGGTGGAGCCGCCGTCCCAGAATGCGGGGCGCCGCAGGACGGTTCCGGTGGGCTCGTGGGTGAAGTCGGCCCACAGCTCGACGCCCGTGTACGGGTCGGGGTGACGGTTCTCGGCGGTGAACGACAGCTCCGTCTGGCGCCAGGGGCGGATGTTCATGGCTGGGAGTCCTCGGGTGTGCGGGAAGCTGGGGCATGGCTGCTGCGAACAGTCGGGGGTGCCGTGGCGATGCCGTGACATGCGCGGTGATCACGCCGGTCGCGGCCGGCCGTCGGCGATCCGGGACAGGACGACCGGGTAGGTGGGTGACCGCTGCACTCGGGCAATGTCGAGCACCACTCCCCCCGCCCGGCCAGTGAGGGTCGCGCGGCGCCCGGTCGGCACAGCCGCGTCGAAGGGGCCTGGTGCCGGACTCCGGTCGACGGGCTGCGGTGCGACGCCGAAACGGTCGGCCGGGGTCGAGGAGACTCGACGGCGTGGGGCGCGTTCGCCTGTCATGTCACTTCTGGGGCCGCATCGATTCCCGGATCACCAACTGGGTGCTCAGGACCACGTGATCGTCCCCCGTGATGGTCTCCTCGCGGTCGAGCGCCAGGCGTACGGCGGTCCGTCCCAGTTCCTCGTACGGGACCCGGACCGTGGTGAGCGACGGCGTCAGGTCCGCGGCATAGGGGACGTCGTCGAAACCGATGAGCGACACGTCACGGGGGACCCGAAGGCCCGCCTCGCGCAGGGCGGCCAGCACGCCGACGGCGATCGCGTCGGTACCGGCGAAGACGGCGGTGAACTCCAGGCCGGCGTCCAGCGCGTCCCGCACCCGCCGGTAGCCCGAGGCACGGTTGTACTGGCCCGGTTGGTCCAGTTCCGCCTCGTAGGGAACCGAGTGGGCGCGCAGAGCGGACAGATGACCCTCGCGGCGCTGTTCGGAGCTGCTGAAGCCGGGCGCGCCACCGAGGAAGAGGATGCGCCGGTGCCCGGCGGCGAGGAGGTGCGAGGTGGCCTGGAACGCGCCGCCCCGGTTGTCGTAGTCGACCACGGTGGCCGGGATTCCGGCGGGCAGCGCGGGGCGTCCGACCAGGACCAGGCGGGAGCCGGCGGCGTCGAGGGCCTTGGCGTATTCGGCCATACGGCGGTGGTAGGCGTCGTCCGGGACCACGCCCCCGACGAGGACCACCGCTGCGGCGTGCTGCTCCCGCATGAGCTGGACCAGGTCGTCCTCGCGAGCGGTGTCGCCGTGGGTGGAGCAGACCAGGCTCAGCCTGCCCCGGTCGGTGGCCTCCTGCTCGACGCCGGCGGCGACATGGGCCAGCGAGGGTCCGGTGATGTCCTGGATGACCAGGGCGACGGGACCGGCGACGGCCCCGGAGAGGGCCTTCGCATGGACGTTCACCACGTAGTGCAGTGACTGCACGGCTGCCATGACGCGGGCCCTGGTTTCCGTCGACACAGGATAGTTGCCGGCCAGGGTGCGGGAAACGGTTGCTACCGACACGCCTGCCTTTCCCGCGACATCGCGGATGGTGCTCGGCCTGTCCGACCGCGCGCCCTTCCGCTTGGTTTTGTTGGCTGCGGGGCTCCTGCGGGCGCCGTTCCCGTTGTCCGTCACGAGGGTGACGTTACTGCATCGGCAAGCTTTGCGACCTGGTCGTAGCAGAAACTACCGCACTGAGGCAGTAAACGATTACTGCATCGACCTCCGGTCGCGACCGACGGGATCATGCGCTGTTGACCAGATCGGCCTGGCGCACGGCGTGCGCGAGCGGCGCGCCCGCGCCGAGCAGCACCAGCTCGTCCACGACCGTGCGCCCCAGCCGCTCCAGCTCGTTGCCGAGGGAACCGGCGATGTGCGGGGTCAGGAAGACGTTGGGCAGCCGGTACAGCGGGGAGTCCGCGGGCAGCGGCTCGGGCTCGGTCACGTCCAGGACCGCTCCGATCCGTCCGGAGACCAGTTCGTCGGTGAGCGCGTCGGGATCGACGAGGGCTCCCCGGGAGGTGTTGACGAGCACGGAACCGTCCGGCATGAGCGACAGCCGTCGGCGGTCGAGCATGCGGTAGGTCTCCGGGATGTCCGGCGCGTGCAGGCTGACGATGTCGCTGGTGCGCATCAGTTCGTCGAGCGGCACGAGGGTGACGCCCAGCGAGGCCGCCTCGGCGGCGTCGACGTAGGGGTCGTACAGCGTCACCGCGAAGTCGAAGGGCCGCAGCAGTTCGAGCAGGCGGCGTCCGACCCGGGAGGCGCCGATGATCCCGACCCGTCTGCCCAGGTTGCCCACCGCGGCGTGGTCAGCGGGCGGCGGGTAGACGTGCTCGGCGCGGAACCGCTCCCGCAGCCCGAAGGCGTCCTTGCCGGCCAGCAGGATCGCGGCGAGCGTGAACTCGGCCACCGGAAGGGCGTTGGCCTGCACGGCGCTGGACACCGACACGCCCCGCTCCCACACCTCGGGCGCGATCAGGTTGCGCACGCTGCCCGCCGCGTGCAGCACGGCCCGCAGCCGGGGCGCCGCGGCCAGGACGGTCTCGTCGATGCGCGGGCAGCCCCAGCCGGTGATCAGCACCTCGGCCTCGGCCAGCGTCGCGGCGACGGCCGGGTCGGTGAAGTCCCCGACGACCAGGGCGGGGTCGATCCGGGCCACGTCGGTCAGCCGTGCCATGAGCCGGGGCGGGAAGAGTTCGGGGAGGTGCACCGGGTTCATCGCGAACAAGGCGCGCGGCGGCAGCTCTGACGTGGACATGGATCTCCGCTTCTGCAATGAGGAGAGGAAGTGCGAGGAGGTAGTAACCGTATTCCACGCTAGAGCTCGCCAGGATTGCCAGTCAATGTTCCTTCAGGGGTGCGTCTGCGAGGGTGACACGCTTCCGACCCGGGGCTGGAGCCCAAAACAGCAGGTCAGTGTCTGGTTGTGGGTAACCTGCCAGCAAGCTCGACGAAACAAATGCCCCCTTCCCTCTTGCGGGGCGGACCCACAGCGTCCTACCGTCCACGGGAAACGGTTACTGCACCTTGTAGCCGTTGACCCTCTCTGCCCTGCCTTCAGCCGCCCGCGCCCTCTCCCCACCGCAGGCGCTGTCCCCCCTTTCCCGGAGGACCGATGAGCACCATCCGTACGAGAGCCCTCGCCGGCGCGGCCACTGCACTCTCGTTGTCCCTCGTTCTGAGCGCCTGCGGTGGCGGTGACGACACCGACTCGGCTGCCAAGACCACCAAGGGCAACGTCAAGCTGGAGTTCTGGAGCTGGACGGAGGGTATCCAGCAGCAGGTCGCGGTGTGGAACAAGGCGCACCCCGAGACCCAGGTGAAGTTCGTGAACGCGGCGGGCGACACCGTCTACCAGAAGCTGCGGGCCGCCGTGACGTCCGGCAACGCGCCCTGTCTGTCCAAGATGGACGGGATGAACCTGGCGAACTTCGCCGCCGACGGTCTTCTGACCGACATCACCAAGGTCGCCGCGGAGTACAAGTCCAGCTACACCGTCCCGGCCTGGAACGCGGTCAGCCCGGGTGGCGCCACCTACGGCATCCCCACCGGTTCCTCCCCGCTGTTCACCGCCTACCGCGCCGACCTCTTCGAGAAGTACGGCGTCAAGGCGCCCACCACCTGGGACGAGCTCATCGCCGCAGGCAAGGCCGTGCAGAAGAAGGACAAGAACGTCAAGGTCTTCAACATGGCGGGCGAGGACCCGAGCACGCTGGTCGACCTGTCCTGGCAGGCCGGTGCGCAGTGGTACGGGATCGACGGCGACCACTGGAAGATCGGCTTCACCTCGCCCGAGGCGCTCAAGGCGGGCGACATCGTCCAGCAGATGGTCGACAACAACCTCGCCTCCAACGCCTCGTACTCCGACCCGGGCGTCTTCAAGACCTGGGACCTCGGCAAGACGATCCTGATGACCACCTCCACCTGGCAGCTGCCGATCTACAACACCAACTTCCCCAAGTCCAAGGGCAAGTGGCAGCTGGCCGACGCTCCGGTCTTCGACACCGCCAAGCCGCAGACCTCCTCCAACTTCGACGTCACCGCCGTCCTCAAGGGCTGCAAGTACCCCGACCGCGCGGCCCAGTTCGCCGCCTGGCTGTCCAGCAGCAAGGAGTCGCTGACCGCGCTCACCGACCCCGCGTCCAAGTCGGGGCTCTTCCCGGCGGTCAAGGACGTCTCGCCGTACGTGGACAAGATCATCCCCACGGAGATGTTCAACGGGAAGTCGGACAGCGCGAAGGTCATCACCACCGCGGCCTCCCGAGTGGGCGACCAGTGGCAGTACGGCCCGGACTACGCCGCCATGTACGCCGAGATGCAGAAGCAGTGGGGCAAGGTCATGAAGAAGGAACTCACCGTGAAGGACATGCTGACGCACCTTCAGGAGTGGGTGCTGGCCGACCTGAAGAGCAAGGGCGTCAAGGCCGTCGCCTCCAGCTGACCGCCAACGCCCCCTGAGCGCACCTCACTGGAGACACCTTGTCCACCCTCACGCGACCGGCGAAGGTCGCAGACGACTCCCCGGCCCGGCGGACCTCCCCCCGCCGGGCCGGGAGGCGGGGATCCTACAAGGGCCTGCTGTTCATGCTGCCCTTCCTCATCGGCTTCCTCCTGACCTACGTCGTACCGATCGGCTACGCCTTCAGCCAGAGCATGCAGGAGAAGAAGAGCAGCGGGCTCGGCTTCGGCCCGACGAAGGTCGTCTTCACGGGCTTCGCGAACTTCGCGGCGGTCCTGTCCGACGGCACCTTCTGGACCGGGATGCTGCGCACCCTGCTCTTCGGCGCCGCGCAGATCACGGTCATGCTGGGCATCTCCCTGCTCCTTGCCCTGCTGCTCGACGGCGTCGCCGCCCGCGCGGTCCGCTTCTTCCGAGCCGGACTGCTCATCCCCTACGTCATCCCCGGCGTGGTCGCGACGCTGATCTGGCTGTTCCTCTACAGCCCGACGGCCAGCCCGATCATCGACATGGGCGACAAGGCGGGTCTGAGCGTCACCTTCTTCGGCGGCATCAACACCTACCTCTCCCTGGGCAACCTGCTCACCTGGCAGGGCATCGGCTTCAACATGATCCTGATCTCCGCCTCGCTCCAGGCACTGCCCCGCGAGCTGTACGAGGCCGCCCGCCTCGACGGTGCGAAGGAGTGGCGCATCGCCTGGTCGATCAAGGTGCCCAACATCACCGGCATCCTCGTCCTGACCGGAATGTTCTCCCTGATCGGCCGTCTCCAGCTGTTCACCGAGCCGCTGTTCCTGCGCTATGTCGCGCCGGAGTCCATCAGCACGGACTTCACTCCGATGCTGGAGATCTTCAACCGGGCGTTCAAGACCGGCGACTACCAGTACGCCGCCGCCGAGTCCCTGGTGCTGGCCGCCGTCACCGGCGTACTCGCCTTCGTCTTCTACCGCGTCACGAACAGGAAGGTGTCATGAGCAGCGCCCCGACCGCGGCCGCCAACGGCGGCGGAGCACGCCCGACCCGCCGCGCGGTGGCCCTCACCACCGGTCTGCTCATCATCTTCCTGCTCTACTCGCTGGCGCCCACCTGGTTCCTGCTGGTGGCGTCGACCAAGAACCAGACCGACCTGTACTCCACCTTCGGCCTGTGGTTCTCCTCGAACCACCTCGCCGACAACTTCCAGGCCATCTGGGAGTACCACGACGGGGTCTTCGGCCGCTGGATCGCCAACTCCGTCATGTACTCCACGATCGGTGCGGCCGGGTCGACGTTCATCTCGCTGGCCGCCGGCTACGGCCTCGCGAAGTTCGAGTTCCGGGGCAGGGGCGTCCTGTTCGGGGTCATCGTCGGCGCCTCGCTGCTGCCGAGCACCCTGCTGGCGTTCCCGCTCTACCTCGTCTTCGCGAACATCGGGCTCACCAACACCATGTGGTCGGTGCTGATCCCGTACTTCATCAACCCCTTCGGTGTGTACCTGGGCAAGGTCTACGCCGACACCTCGATGCCCACCGAGCTGATGGAAGCGGCCCGTCTCGACGGTGCCGGTGAGGCGCGGATCTTCTTCTCGGTCGCGCTCCGGCTGATGAGCACCGGCGGCATCACCATCTTCATGCTCGACTTCGTCAACATCTGGAACAACTTCTTCCTCCCCCTCTTCATGCTCAATGGCGAGCGCTCCTTCCCGGTCACCCTCGGCCTCTTCTCCTGGGTGCAGCAGGCGCAGAACTCCAACGACATGAACACCCTCGTCCTCACCGGGTCTCTGCTGTCGATCATTCCGCTGGCGGTCTTCATGTTCGCCCTCCAGAAGTACTGGCGCAGCGGAATCCTCATGGGCAGCCTCAAGTAAAGGAACAGCGCCGTGCCCAACGCACCCAGACGCCGTGAAGTACTGAAGTACGCCGGGGCCACCGGCGCCACCGCGACCGTCCTCGGCTGGTCGGCGGCCTCGCCGGCCGGTGCCGCGACGGCGGGGGACCAGACTGCAGCCCAGAGCCCCGCGCCGGGCCAGGCCCCGCTGGACACCATTGTCTTCGGTGACCAGCGCTCGGAGCAGGCCCATGGGCTGACCGCCACCCTCTCCGACACGGTCACCGGCGGCCTCGGCCAGAGCGCCCGCGTGCTCAACCCCGCCGACCCGGCCTCGTACTGGGGCGGCACCCTCACCTTCGACGTCAAGGTCAGTTCCACCGGCACCACCTATGTGACGGTGCGGCTCTGGGGCGACGACCACGACTCCTCCGCCACCGAGGCGTCCTTCGGCTCCAAGAACTGGCGGCTGCAGCTGTTCTGCGAGGGCCTTCAGGTCGGCTACCAGGACGAGGGCGCGGTCGACAGCCTCGACATCCTGGACACCTCGCCCCGCCTCCCGGGCCGGTTCTTCTTCCACACCCTGCCGCTGCCGGAGAAGCTGACCAAGGGCAAGAAGAAGGTCAGGCTGGAGATCCGCTCGATGGGCCGCATCTGGTCCTACGGCCAGAACCAGGCCCAGCTGTACTACAACCAGACCACGCCCTCGCGCGGCATCTACCGCCTCTACACCCACACCTGCCCCTACTTCGTCCCGCCCAAGGGCGAAGTCCAGGGCCCGGCCCCGGTGCCCGTGGCGCGTACCACCGGCGCGGAGGTGCTGGACGCCGTGAAGGCCCGCGTCCAGAAGGAGCAGGCCAACTACCTCACCAACGCGACCCCCGCCGCCATGGACGGCTGGGCGATGCAGTCGCTCGCCGAGGGCTATCTGTGGTCCGGCAGCCCGGCCTACCAGAAGGAGGCCGCCGTAGAGCGGGTCCTCCAGGCCATCGACGGCCGCTACATGGCCTGGCAGTCCGACGCGACCGTGCTCACCGGCTCCGACCAGCAGTGGCAGGGCTTCGGCCGGGTCGGCCTGTGCCTGGCCCTGCTCTGGGAGCACCTCGGCGACCGGCTCGACGCGAAGGTCACCGGCTCCCCGTACGAGATAGCCAACGCCGGCTTCGAGGACGGCGGCGACACGCCCACCTCCTGGACCATGCCCGGCTGGGCCTCCGGCGGTGGCGGCACCTGGGCTCGCGACACCACCGTCGCCCGCACCGGCTCCTCCTCCCTCAAGCTCACCGCCACCGCCGCCGACGGCTACAGCTACGTCTACTCCACCCCGCGAACCAAGGTCGGCTCGGGCACCTACACCTACGGCGCCTGGATCAAGACGGACGGCGTCACCGGCGAGGGCGCGCACATCGACCCGCTGTTCTTCGACGCGAGCGGCAATCTGGTCGGCAGCGACCACAAGAAGTACGCCGCCACCGGCACCCACGACTGGGAGTACGTCTCCCTCGACATCCCGACCCCCGACGGCGCCACCCAGATCGAGCTGCACCTGCGCCTGACCGGCCCCGGCAGCGCCTGGTTCGACTCCGTCACCCTCGTCAAGCCGACCGAGCTGCGCAACCCCGGCTTCGAGAGCGGCGGCGACACCCCCGACCAGTGGACCAAGCCCGGCTGGGCCCCCGACGGCACCTGGGCCCGCGACACCACCGTCGCCCACTCCGGCTCCTCCTCCCTCAAGCTCACCGCCACCGGCTCCGGCGGCTACAGCTACGTCCACGCCACCCCCAAGGTCCAGGTCGGCTCGGGCACCTACACCTACGGCGCCTGGATCAAGACGGACGGCGTCACCGGCGAGGGCGCGCACATCGACCCGCTGTTCTACGACGCGAGCGGCAGCCTGATCGGGGGCGACCACAAGAAGTACGCCGCCACCGGCACCCACGACTGGGAGTACGTCTCCCTCGACATCCCGACCCCCGACGGCGCCACCCAGGTCGAGTTCCACCTGCGCCTGGCGGGCCCCGGCAGCGCCTGGTTCGACGACATCGACCTCATCGCGCCGGCCACCGAGGCCGCCGAGCAGCCGGTGCGCCGGGCCGCGTACACGAAGATGCTGAAGAGCAGCCGCGACTACTGGCGTCAGCACTTCCCGCACTACTCCAACCAGTCCCAGATCTGCGCCATCGGCATCTACCAGGCCAACCGCGGCCTGCGCCTGCTCGACCCGGATCTCGCCCTGTCCGAGGACAAGGCCCGCGACTACCTCTACCAGTCGATCGGCATGGTCCCCTACCTCGGCCCCGAGGACGCGGACGGCAACCCCTCCAAGCCGCTGGGCGCCGACTACTACCAGGTCACCAGGGCCGGTCTGACCCGGGAGCTGGGCTACGTCGGCAGCTACGGCGAGGTGACCGACTGGCTGGTCATGATGTACGAGTCGGTGACCCGGGGCCACGGCGGCCAGGACGCCCCCGAGCTGCGCAAGCAGATGATCAAGATGGTCAAGGCGCGCGGCCGCTTCCGGGTCGTGGACGTGGACGGCGACAACGCCCGCGTCTCCCGCACCGAGACCGTCATCGGCTGGCGCAACGAGGTCTACCCGGGTGCGATCGCGTACGCCTCCCGTACTGCCTGGGACTCCAACCCGCTGATGTCCGCCGCCGTCTTCAAGGACCCCGACCTGGTCGGCTGGACCCAGGAGATGGTGGACGACGGTCAGCTCTGGCCTCAGCTCCAGCTGATCGCGACCTACGACTGGACCCGCGTCGGCCTCAACGCGCTGCGCCTGGTCTCCCGCGACTGGGACGACTACCACGCGCTGGCGTCCCGGCCCAACAGCGTGCCCACCGGCTGGGACGAGCCGGACTTCGTCTTCGCCGACGAGGACAACGGCGCCGTCGCGATCAAGCACGGCCGGGAACTGCTCTTCGCCTCCCTCTACTGGCGGGCCCGCCAGGGCGTCAACAACTACGCCCGTATCCACCACGTCACCCCCACCGACCAGCGCTCGGCGACGATCCGCCAGCACTCCGCGGGCACCACCGACGACACCTTCACCGCCCGCGACTGGATCCTGTGGGACTACGCCATCAACGACCCGGGCGCGAGCGGCCTCCCGCCCGGCGGCTTCCCCCCGCCCGGCGACACCCTCCACCAGTCCCAGGAGGGCGACGTCTACCACCTGGCCCCCGTGCCGGCCGACGTCCCCGACCCCGCCCTCGGCGTCCACTTCGACGGCGTCGAGACCATGCTCGTCGGCAGGGCCCCCTTCTACTACTGCGAGTACGGCGACTACCTGATCGCCATGAACACCAGCTCCGACAAGGTCTTCACCCTCCCGGCCCGGCAGGACTTCGGCCCCGCCCGCGACCTGGCCACCGGCAAGACCGTAGGCGCCGACGCGCGGCCCAAGGTCGGCCCGCGCAGCACCCTGGTCCTCCGCCGGATCTGACCGCCCGTCTGTATCCCGTACTTCCGTTCCGTCCACCGCACTCAGCGTCGAGTCGACAAGGAACCACCATGAGAGACTCCGAAGTCCCCTCCCCCGCCGACCCGTACGGTCCATCCGCCCCGCCCAGCCGGCGCCGCATGCTGAAGCTCACCGCGATCGGCGCCGGCGCGGCCGGCCTCGCGGGCGCCGCCGGGCTGGCCGGGGCGACCAGCGCCGCCGCCGTCACCTCGGGCCTGACCTCCCTGACCCACCCCGGGGTACTGCACAGCCTCACCGACCTCAACCGGATGCGGGACAAGGTCGCCGCCGGTGCCTCGCCCTGGATCGAGGGCTACAACGTCTTCGCGGCCGACTTCTTCTCGTCGTCCTCGTACGTCGTCGCGGGCGGCCGGGCCACCGTCACCCGCGGCACCAGCCCCGAGAGCGGCAACGCGGAACTCTGGTACGACTGCAACGCCGCGTACCAGAACGCCATCATGTGGTACATCACCGGCAACACCGCCCACGCCAACAAGGCGCTGGAGATCATCAAGTCCTGGACCAACGCCCTCCAGGTCATCAACGGCGCCGACGCCGAACTGGCCGCCGGAATCTACGGCGCCAAACTGGCCGCGGCCGTCGAGATCATGCACTACACCGGCCCGGCCGGCAGCTGGACGCAGTCCGAACTCGACGCCACCGTCGCGATGTTCCAGAACGTCTTCGTGCCGCTCATCAACATCTACGGCGACGGCGGCTACGGCCTGATGGGCATCAAGGGCATGATGCAGATCGCGGTCGCCTGCAACAACCTCACGCTGTTCAACGACGCGTACAACGCGTTCTACACCAACAGCTGCTGCGCCCTGACCAAGCTCATCCAGTCCGGCACCGGCCAGTGCTGCGAGTCCGGCCGCGACCAGGGCCACACCCAGCTGATCCTGGGAGCGCTCGCCGAGATCTGCGAGACCGGGTGGAAGCAGGGCCTCAACATGTACGGGGCGTCCAACTCGCTGCTGTTGTCCGGCTTCGAGTACACGGCGAAGTACAACCTCGGTGCCACCGTCCCGTACGACGCCACCTTCGGGCGGTGCAACTGGACCTGGTCGAGCCTCGGGACGGACGGGCGCGGCGCGTTCAAGCCCATCTACGAGATGGCGTACAACCACTACGTGAAGCGGGCCGGGAGAAACGCCTACTACACGACGGCCGTGGCCTCCAAGCTCCGGCCGGAGGGCGCGCCGACCCAGTGCGACCAGCCCGGCTTCGGCACCCTCCTGTTCTCACTCTGAGTTCCGAACGGACCCCACGTGATCCACAACCCCGTCCTGCGCGGCTTCGAACCCGACCCGGTGATCCTGCGTGTCGGCGACGACTTCTACATCGCCACCTCGACCTTCGAGTGGTACCCGGGCGTACGCATCCACCACTCCCGGGACCTGGTGAACTGGCGCGCGCTGGGCGGGGTTCTGGACAGCCGACACCTGCTCGACCTGACAGGAGTACCGGACTCCGGAGGCATCTGGGCGCCCGGACTGTCGTACGCGGACGGCCTGTTCCACCTGGTCTTCACCGTCGTCGACACCTACGCCGAGGGCTGGAAGGACCTGCCCAACTACGTGACCACGGCCCCGTCCGTCCAGGGCCCGTGGTCCGACCCGGTGCCCCTGCACGGCCGTGGCTTCGACGTCTCCCTCTTCCACGACGACGACGGCCGCAGCTGGCTGCTGAACATGCGCTTCGACTGGCGCCCGGACCGCGACATGTTCGCCGGGATCGAGCTCCAGGAGTACGACCGCGGGACGGGGAGCCTTCTGGGGGAACCGCGGACGATCTCCGTCGGCACCGCGGCGGGAGTCGCGGAAGGCCCGCACCTGTACAAGAAGGACGGCTGGTACTACCTCGTGCACGCCGAGGGCGGCACCGGCTACGAGCACGGAGCGGCCGTCGCCCGCTCCCGCGACCTGTTCGGCCCGTACCAACCCGACCCGGCTGGACCGTTGCTGACGTCCCGTCACGACCCGTCGCTGGAACTGCAGAAGGCCGGCCACTGCTCTCTCGTGCGGACATCGACGGACGAGTGGTACGCCGCCCACATCACCGCCCGCCCCTATGCCGAGCGCGGTCGGTGTGTGCTGGGCCGGGAGACCGCGCTGCAGCCGGTCACCTGGACCGAGGACGGCTGGCCCCGCATCAAGGGCGGGGTGCCCGCGGTCACCGTGCCCGCCCCCGCGCTCGCCGCCGCCCCGGTGCCGCCGGAGCCCGTCACCGACCGCTTCGACGGCCTCGGACCGCAGTGGTCCACCCTGCGCCGACCGCCCACCCCGGACTGGATCGAAGCCGCGCCGGGACGCCTGCGCCTGCACGGCGGTCAGTCACCCGTCGGCCGCCGGGCCCCCAGCCTGGTCGCCCGCCGGGTCACCGCATCGCGGTGCACCTTCGAGACCCGGCTGACGTTCCTCCCCCGCACCTCCGACCACCTGGCCGGACTGACGGCGTACTACAACACCCGCAACTGGCACTATCTGTACGTGACCGCAGAGGACGACGGATCGCCGGTGCTCACCGCCCTGAGCTGCGCGGCCGGAGAGCTCACCGCGCACCCGGTGCGGATCCCGCTCCGGCCCGGCCTCCCCGTCGTGCTGCGCGCCGAACTGGACGGCCCCGCCCTGCGGTTCTCCTACTCCTGCGACGACGACGAGACCGGCCCACACTCCCTGCCGCTCGACCTCGACGCCACCGTCCTGTCGGACGAGCACGCCGACGAGTTCCACGACGGGCAACTGCGTGTCCTCGGCTTCACCGGCGCGATGCTGGGCCTGTGGGCGCAGGACCTGGACGGCACCGGGGTGCACGCCGACTTCGCGTACGCCACGTACCAGGAGGACCACGCGTGATCGACCTCGGACGCATCCGCCTGTTCTGCACGACCCTGGGACCCGCCGACTCCCCCGCCCTGCTGCTGGTGCACGGCTGGGGCGGCGACGGCCGGGAATGGTCGGTGCACGCCGAGGCGCTGGCCGACCGGTTCCGGGTGATCGTCCCCGACCTGCGCGGCCACGGCCGCTCCCAAGTGCCGGGGACGGGCAACGCACCGGTGGAGATGGCGCACGACCTGGCCGCGCTGATCGAAACGCTCGACTGCGGCCCGGTGGTGGCCGTCGGCCACTCCATGGGCGGTCAGGTGGTCAACCTGCTCGCCGTACGGCACCCGGAACTCGTCCGGTCGGTCGTCGCCCTCGACCCGGCCCACGGCGCGCACGGCACCGAAGTGGACGGGATTCCGGGGCGATTGGCGGACTACCGGGAGCACGGGTCACGTGCGGCGGCCGAGTTCGTCGCCGGAGCGTTCTCCGACCAGGCCCCGACCGGGCTGCGCACCGCACACGTCCGCACCATCCTCGGCACCCCGGACCACGTCATCTCCCAGGCCTACGCGGGCATGTACACCGATCCGGAAGCGGTCGGCATCCGCCCGCACAGCGAGGCGTACCTGCGCCGCCGCACCCAGCCGGCACTGACGGTGTGGACGGAGGCGGAGGCCGCCTCCTGGGAGAGAAGCACCCTGCACGTGGCCGGCTCACGTGTGGAGCACTGGCCGGGCATCGGGCACTACCTGCACGAGGAGCGACCCGAGGACACCGTCCGGCTCATCGAGGAATGGGCGGACACCGAGTGACAGCCGCTCGGGCCGGCACTCGGCGGGCTCAGCCGCGCAGTGAGTGCAGAAGGTCGCCGATCTTCGCCGCCACGGTCTCGGCCGCGCCCTGGGCGTAGGACGAGTCCATCGCCTCGTAGGTGATCCGGGCGTAACTCCGGGCCTCGGCCATGTTCTTCGCCCCGCCCTCGAACATCGACATCACGGCGGTGTGCGGGAACGGCGAGTGCTTCTTGATGCCCAGCGCCGTGTCGGTGGACAGCTCCGGTGAGACTCCGACGAACACGCCGTCACCGACCTGGAGCACCCAGATCGGCACGTCGGCCGTGCCGGTGGGCGTGAAGTCGTACGACGTCGTCGGCCCCGTGGGATGACCGGACGCCGTCGTCTGCACCGTGACGCTGCTCTTGAGGAAGCGCAGCGCCGAACTCCCGCTCCCGCCAGCCGTCTTGACGGTTTCGCTGACCCGCACGGCCTCGGTGCCCAGCCGTTCGCCCTGCACGGTCAGCAGCAGCCAGCCCGCTTCCTGGGCGTCGACCTGGGACCAGTTCCGGTCCTTGTCGATGGTGTAGCGCTTGGAGCGGAACGCCGGGGACTGGTCGCCGCAGGAGCCCACGAGGAAGAACCCGACGACATCGCCGTCGTACTGCTTCTCCAGGTGCTGCACGGCGGCGCCCGCGAGGTCGGCCGTGATCGGCAGGTCGCCGTTGGCCATGACCGACTCCATCATGACCGAGGACTGGACGCTGTAGTTCATGAGGACGGCGATCGGGTTGCCGTCCTGGTCGTCGATGCGGGTGACGCCGACGCTCTTGTCGGAGGTGCCCGTCTCGCCGGTGCCCAGCCACCAGCCGTCCGCCGTACGGACGTCCCGGTTGACGTTCACGTCGCACGTGCCGGTCCCGTAGCCGACCCGGGCGGAGCGCAGGCCCTTCACGGCGGCCGCGATCGCGGTCGAGGTGGCCTGCGTGATCTGCTGGACGTACTGCGCGGCTCCTGCGCTGCTGGAGGCCGCCTGCACATGCGGGGCGGAGAACGTGTGCGTGACCGTGACCATGATGTCGGCCGTCGCCACGCCGGCCTCCTTCGAGATGACCGACCGCATCGCGGCGATCGCCTCGGCGCTGATCGACGTCAGGTCCAGCACGGCGAGGACGACACGGCGCGATCCGCTCTCCAGCAGGAGGGTCCGTACGTAGAGGTCGTCGTGGACGGTGGTGAAGTTGTCGAGCGGCAGCAGGGAGTCCGGGATGCCGATCGCGGCCCGGCCTGCCCCCGCCTTCAGGCCCGTCGCGGCCGCACGTGCCTCTGCCGCCGACGCCTGAGCGGCGGAGCCGACGCCGAGCGTCGCGGCCGTCACGGCCGCCGCGACGGAACCGTTGAGGAATGACCTTCGATGCAGTGAGCTGTCCCTCCGATTTCCCTCGTCCTCATTCTCACCCACGGAAATCCGATCTTTATCCCGCATGTTTTTCCCATTTCGAGTGACGACGGCATGACGGAAAACACAAAACGCGAGGACCGTGACATCGGCCCCGGCGAGCGTCAACAGGCGCCGCATGCCACCTAAGGTTGCGCATCGCGACACCCCGCCATGACCAGGAAACCTCTGCACCAGCTGTGAACGAGGGGCTTTTTTCTCATGAAATTCAAGAGGTCGCCGGATACCTTGCGGCAACGACTCATCCCCCACGAAGGAGTTGGAATTGGTGGACAGGCGAACCTTCATTGCCGGATCTGCGGCGGCAGGCGGCGTGGCCATGCTGGGCAGCGTGGCCTACGGCGCGACCGCCGATCAAAACGAGACAGATTCGGGAAACGAGAACACCGGTGAGATCACCGCGATCACGAAGGTGTTCGGCGACGGCCAGAAGCTCGTAGCGGTCGCGGTCGAGTACGACAGCGACATCGACGACTCCGCGCTGTCGACGACCACGTTCGCGGTCACCGGGCGCACCGTCACCAAGGTCTACGCGAACAGGAAGGCCGCTCTGGCCGACCGGGGCAGGGACGGTCGCTTTGTGATCGTCGAGCTCTCGCCCGACGACGAGGCGGCCGCGCTGTGGGTGACCCAGCAGGGCTCGGGCGGCTCGGGCGGCGGTTCCTCCGCCTCGCCGAGCCCGACGAGCAGCGCCTCCGGTGGTTCGGGCGACACCGGCGGCGGTGTCGGCGCGGGCGGGCCGAAGGTCGGCGACAGCACGCCGGGCGGGACCATCGTCGCGGCCAAGGCCACGCTGACCCAGAAGGGCACCGTCACCACCACCCGCGGTACCCGCTACCCGGCGAGCGACGCCACGCTGACCACCAGCTCGGTGGTGAACCTGATCGTCGACGACTTCAAGCAGTTCACGTACGACGACCCCGACACCGGGCAGACCCTCAGGTACAACCTGTTCGTGCCGAAGAACTACGACCCGCGCAAGCGCTACCCGCTGGTGCTGTTCATGCACGACGCGAGCGTGGTCAACGTCGCGACGGAAGGTCCGCTGGTGCAGGGTCTCGGCGCCGTGTGCTGGGCCAGTGACGCGGACCAGGCCCGGCACGAGTCCTTCGTCCTGGCGCCCGAGTACGGCTCGGTCGTGGTCGACGACACCTACGTGCCGTCGACCCTGTTCGACGCCACCGCGAACCTCGTCGAGGCGGTGACGAAGAAGTACAGCATCGACCCCAAGCGGCGCTACACGACCGGTCAGTCGATGGGCGCGATGATGTCGCTGGGCCTGAACATCAAGTACCCCGACCTTTTCGCGGCGGCGTACATCGTCGCCGGGCAGTGGCCCTCGGACGTGGCCGCGCCGCTCGCCGACAAGAAGCTGTGGATCGTCGTCTCCCAGGACGACGACAAGGCCTACTCCGGCGAGACCGCCATCACCCAGGTCATCACGGCCGAGGGCACGAAGGTCGGCACCGCGGTGTGGGACGGCCAGTCCACCGCCGCTCAGTTCGCGGCGGACGTCCGCACCCTGGAGAAGCAGAAGGCCCCGGTCAACTTCGCCTCCTTCCAGACCGGCACGACCGTCGAGTCCGGCTCCTCCACCAGCGCGCACATGGGAACGTGGCGCATCGCCTACACGATCCCGGGCATCCGCGACTGGATCATGCGGCAGTCGATGTAGAACGTGGCGGGGGCCGGCGCGGGGGGCGCGGGCGAACAGGGCCACGGGATCTCCTCGGTCCGGCGGGATCAGGAGGTCGGCACACCGTAGGGATTTGGTGCGGTCTTCCCCCTCGCCATTGGTCCGGGCCGTCGGCCGGGGCGCTGCCTAGCTTCGGAGGACCACCCGATCCGGCCCGCTCCCCGCGGCGTTCACAGGAGTCGCCCATGTCCGAAGCGGCAACCGACCGCCAGCCCCTGCTCGGCTACCACCACCTGCGCTACCACGTCGGCAACGCCAAGCAGGCGGCCCACTACTACCGCACCGCCTTCGGGTTCACCCCGATCGCCTGCTCCGGGCCGGAGACCGGCAACCGGGAGAGCTCCTCGTGGGTGATGGCCCAGGGCGACGTCCGTCTGGTGCTGACCGCGGGACTGCTGCCCGGTCACCGGGTCACCGACCAGCACCACCGGCACGGCGACGGAGTGCGCGACATCTCCTTCGCCGTGCCCGACGTCGACGCCGCGTTCGCGTACGCGCTGGCCGGCGGCGCCAAGCCGGTGACCGAGCCGTACGAGATCGGCGACGACCGCGGCACGGCACGGATGGCGACCGTCGCCTCCTACGGCGACACCGTCCACACCTTCGTCGACGCCTCCGGCTGCACCGGTCCCTTCCTGCCCGGCTTCCGCGCGGTCGGCGACACCGGAAAGCCCGATGGCCTCAGGCCCCTGTGGACCGTCCCCCCTGGCCGGAGCATCGGCATCACCGGCATCGACCACATCGTGTGCAACGTGCCCCTGCACGAGATGGACGTGTGGACCGAGTTCTACCAGCGGGTCCTCGGGCTGACCCAGCTGGTCCACTACGACGACGAGAGCGTCGGCCCCCAGTACACCTCCATGATGAGCAAGGTCGTCTGGGACGGTACGGGCAAGATCAAGCTCAACGTCAACGAGCCCGCGCAGGGCAAGTCCCTCTCCCAGATCCAGGAGTACCTGAACTACTACGGCACCTCCGGGGTCCAGCACATCGCCTTCGCCACCGACGACATCGCCACGACCGTGACCCGGATGCGCGAGGGCGGCGTGCGGTTCATGCGCGTACCGGACACCTACTACGACGAGGTCCGCGAGCGCGCCGACGTCGACGCCCTGGGCCTTGACCTGACGGCCCTCGCCGAGCTGGACGTCCTCTTCGACCAGGACGAGGACGGCCACCTGCTCCAGTTGTTCACCGAGCCCGCCCAGGACCGGCCCACCCTCTTCTACGAGATCATCGAGCGGCACGGCACCCGCGGCTTCGGGATCACCAACTTCAAGGCCCTCTTCCAGGCCATCGAGCGCGAGCAGGCGGCCCGCGGGAACCTGTGAGCCGGGGTTGGTAACGTCCCTCATGGCCTTCGATCAGACCGCCCGGAGATCCGAACTGCTGCTGGCCATGGACCCCGCCGACAGCACCCCCATGCACACCCAGCTGGAGCGGGCTCTGCGGGAGGCCATCCGCAGCGGCCGGTTCACGCACGGCACCCGGCTGCCCGCCTCCCGGACCCTGGCCACCGAACTGGGCTGCTCACGCTGGGTGGTCGTCGAGGCATACCAGCAACTCGCCGCCGAGGGCTTCCTGCGCACCAGGGCCGGTGGCGGCACGGTGGTCGTCGTGCCGCAGACCGAGCCCGGCGGCACCACGCCGGTTCGCACCGCACCGGCGCCTCCGCCGCTCCTGGCCGACTTCGAACCCGGACTGCCGGACCTCGCCGCGTTCCCCCGCAGCACATGGCTGCGCGCGCTGCGGGACACCGTGCGCAGCCTGCCGCCGCACCACCTGGACTACGGCGCGGACGCCGGCGTGCCCCAGCTGTGCCAGGTCCTGGCCGAGCACCTGGCTCGCACCCGCGGCGTGCGCACGAGCCCGGAGGGCGTGATCGTGAGCGCGGGCGTCACCCACGGCCTGACCCTGCTGTGCGAAGTTCTGCGCGACCAGGGGCATCGCCGGGTCGCCGTAGAGGACCCGGGCTGGCCCCGCCTGGGCCTGGCCGTGCGCCGGGCCGGGCCGGAACCGGTCCAGGTCCCCGTCGACGACGAGGGGCTCGACGTCGACGCGCTGAAGCGTACGGGCGCCCGCGCGGTCCTCGTCTCGCCCGCGCACCAGTTCCCGACGGGCGTGGTGCTCTCCCCGGCCAGACGCTCCGCCCTGCTGGACTGGGCCGCCGCGTGCGACGGCGTGATCCTGGAGGACGACTACGACGCCGAATACCGCTACGACCGCAAACCCGTGGCCGCGCTCCAGAGTCAGGCACCCGACCACGTCGCCTACCTGGGCACGGTCAGCAAGACCCTGGGCCCCGGAGTGCGACTCGGCTGGCTCGTGCCCCCGCCCGCGCTGCGCCGCGGCGTACTGCGGCTGCGCGAGTACGGCGACCCCGTCCCCGCCACCGTCGACCAGCTGGCCCTGGCCCACCTCGTCGACTCCGGCACCCTGGACCGGCACCTGCGCCGCACCCGCGTCGACTACCTCGCCCGCCGGAACACCCTGCGTACCGCCCTGACGGCACACCTGCCCGACGCCCGCATCCAGGGCGTGGACGCCGGCCTGCATCTCACCGTCCCACCTCCCCGAGGGCACCGACGAAACGGCTCTGGTCCGGCGAGCACGCGAGCACGGTGTACTGATCACCGCGCTGGGCGACTACCACAGCGGGCCGCCCGCCCGGCCGGGACTGGTCATCGGCTACGGCAAGGTCCGCCGCAGGCAGATCGCCCCGGGCATCAGCGCGCTCGCGCGGGCCCACCAAGCCGTACGCCGCACACGGCCCTGACACCAGGCACCCGCGCACCGCGATGGTCCGGTCCGCCGGTCGTGGCTTGGTCAGGTCCGCGTGCCCCGTCGATGCCTAGCCTCGCAGTGGCAGGGCATTCCCGCGCACGTCATCCCGTCCCTGCATCGTCACATCGTCTGGAGCTGGTCATGCCATCGAAGCCGCATGCGGTCAGCGCACCCGACCTGGCCTCCGCCCCGGCCGCCCGCTTCTTCTACAACCACGGTGTCCGCCACGGCCGGCAGCTGTGGATCTCCGGCCAGGTGTCCATGGACGCCGATGGCGCGGTCGTGGGAGCGGGTGACATCACCCGGCAGGCCGAGCAGGTCTTCGCCAACCTCGCCGCCGTACTGCGCGCCGCGGGCGGCGATCTGTCCCATGTGGTGTCCACCACCACCTACGTCACCGACCGCGACCTGTTGCCGCCCGTCAACGAGGTCCGCGGCCGTTGTCTGACCTCCGCCCCGGCCCCCACCAGCACCCTGCTGGTCGTGGCCGGCCTGGCCCGGCCCGACTTCCTGCTGGAGATCAGCGCGGTCGCCGTCCTGCCCGACTGACGGCACCGCCCGCATCGCCCCTTCGCCCCGGCCCCTCTTCCGAAGAGCAGGAGACCCTCATGAGCAAGACGTTCGCGTCCGCCGACGACCTGTCGGAGAAGAAGCAGACACTGGAAGTCCTCGCCGACGGCGTCTACGCCCTGACCGCCGAGGGCGACCCGAACGTCGGCGCCGTCGAGGGCGAGGACTTCGTCGTCTGTTTCGACGCCCTCGCCACCCCGGTCGCGGCCCGGGAGTGGCTGTCACGGCTGCGCGAGCACACCGACAAGCCGGTCAAGTACCTCGTCCTCTCCCACTACCACGCCGTACGGGTCCTGGGCGCGAGCGCCTTCGACGCGCAGGTGATCATCGCCCATGACCGCACACGCGACCTGATCGCCGAACGGGGCCGACAGGACTGGGAGTCCGAGTACGGGCGCATGCCGCGCCTGTTCAGGGAACCCGACTCGATTCCGGGGCTCACCCGGCCCACACAGACCTTCCGCGACCGGGTGACCGTCGACCTCGGCGGCGACCGGGGCGACCTGGTCCTTGAGCATGTGGGGCGCGGCCACACCGAGGGCGACATCGTCGCCTGGCTGCCCGAACAGAAGATCCTGTTCGCAGGGGACCTCGTCGAGGCACAGGCCGCGCTCTACACCGGAGACGCGTTCCACCGCGAGTGGGCCACCGGCACCCTCGACCGCGTCGCCGACCACGGTGCGGAACTCCTCGTCGGCGGCCGGGGCGCGGTGGCCCGCGGACGCACGGAGGTCGAGGCGGCCATCGCCCAGACCCGGCACTTCCTCACGGTCCTGCTCACCGAGGTCGGCGCAGTCCAGCAGCGCGGCGGCACGCTCAGGGAAGCCTTCCAGGCCACCCACGCGGCGCTCGTCGACCGCTACGGCGGCTGGCCCATCTTCGAGCACTGCCTGCCCTTCCACGTCTCCCGCGCCTGGGACGAACTCGCCGGCATCGAACGCCCGTTGATCTGGACGGCCGAACGCGACCGCGAGGTCTGGGCCGCGCTCCAGGGCTGACCGCCCCGGGCGGACGCACGAGGAACCGATGGGCTGCGCCGACCTGACCGGTGATCACTTCTTGACGACGGACTCCACCCAGCTGATGAAGTTGGTCGTCGCGTCACCCGTGCGCTCGGCCTGTGTGTGCGCCTTGGCCCACACCGTGGCGAAGTCGACGTCGCGGATGCCGTAGTTCTGCAGGGCCAACTGAAGGTTGATCTCAGTGGTGTTGGCCGTGTCGCCCTGCATGATGCCGGTGCGGATGCGCCAGTGCCGCGCCACCTGCGACCGGCGATAGCCGGCGAAGGCGGGCGAGAGGAAGTACAGCGGGTTGTACGCGTCGGCCCGCCAGGCCATGTCCTTGCCGACGCTGTCCTTCTTGGCGAAGTCGCTGTCGTACGCGGAGGCACCGTAGCCGGAGTCCCAGTCGGAATACGTGGCGTACGTCGCCTCGTTCACCTTGATGACGTCACGGGAGAGCGGCACGAAGTGCGACGGAGCGTTGAGCCCCATCGCGAAGACGCTGTTCTCGCCCTGCCCGCGGGAGTACCCGTCGAACGCGCCGACCGGCTTGTTCGCGTTCTTCTGGCTGTTGACGAAGCCTTCGAGGCCCGACACCGTCACGGTGTTGGAGGTGGCGTCGTAGCTCACCCAGGTGCTCTCGGTGTTGAGGTAGGCGATGTAGTCGGCGACCGTCTGGTACGTGGTCGAGGTCCCCGTCTGGCCCGATCCGGGCGGCCCGCCCTGCGTGGTGATGGTGTACGGGAAGGTGTTGTCGGAGAGGAAGTTGTTCAGCGAGGTGGTGATCACCTTGATCAAGTGGTCGTAGTAGCTGCCCGCCAGGTGGATACCGCTGCTGGACTCGGTCAGCTTCAGGCGCCTGCCCTGCTCGTCGCGCAGCCCCAGACGGTTGAGGTACTTGGGCCAGGCCTTCGCGAGGTCCGTCGAGTAGGCGCTGGTCCAGGTGCCGGACGCGCGCGTGCCGGTCGAGGCGAACTGGCCCATGTTCCACTCGTAGGACAGGTTGGCCTCCTGCAGGTTGGTGATCGGGCACCAGGCCATGACACCGGCGACCGCGTCGCTGAGGGGCCGGCCCTGGGCGTCCTCCATCGCTGCGCCGAGCGAGCGCAGGTACGGGAAGTACAGGGTGCTGTCACCGGACGTGCCCGCCACGGTGTCCTGGGCGCCGCCGCCGCTCATGCCGAACAGGACGATGTCGTCCGTGCTGCCGGGCAGGACGCTCCGGTTGTACCGCAGGAACCGGATCGCGGCCTTGAGGTCGGTCACGCCCCAGGGGGCCGCGTCGTTGCGGGTGCTGGTCGAGCTGTCCTTGCCGCGCATGCCCGGCCACACGTAGATGTGCCCGGCCGCGAGGTACTGCGACACACTGCTGTAGCTGTAGGACGTGGCCGGCTTCTGCGCGGCGTAGCCGGGGGTGTTGACCGGGATCACGATCGGCGCCGTGCGTCCCGAGTAGGCGCCCACAGTGCCCTTCGGGTTGACCTTCGCGGTGTACGTGGTCCCGTCGCTGTTCGCGGTGGCCGTCAGATAGGCCCCCGGCACATAGATCGACAGGTTCTCGTAGTCCGTCGCGGCCGGGTTCGCGACGTACACCTTCCCGATCTGGTAGTACACGTCGTTGGTCGCGTCGTACGACCAGGCGGTGGAATCGAACTCCAGCGAATACGCCGAGGACGTGGACGCGCTCGACGAGCCGCTCGCCGCCGAGGTACCGGCAAAAGCCGTCCCTGCCGTGCCCTCAGCAACTCCCAACGCGGCCAGCGCCGCGACGCCCGTGGCGCTCCGGATAACGGTTCTGCGGTTGATGTCCACCCGTAGGCCTCCATGTGCAGTGGGTCATGTGGTCACAGCCGTGCCTGCGTTCGAGTCCCAGACTGTAGGCCTGGAGGGTGAGCTGGAGGCCAGAATTGTTAACAATTTTGATGATTGTTTTGTTAGAACCTCTTCGCAAGGTGACGCAGTTCATCGGTGAAGCCGGAGAGAGCGGATGTGCCGGAGGCGTTCGAGGTGGCCGACCCCCACGCCTTCGCCCCGATCAGCGGCTAGCGGTGGCGGGTGATGGACTTGTGCTCGACGTAGCCGGTGAGACCGAAGCTGATCGGGGAACCGTTGAGGGTGACGGTTCCGGTGCGGAGCCGGCGGGCGAGGGCGAGTGCGCGTTCGGGGGTGGCGGCCCAGATGCCGCCGGACAGGCCGTACTCGGAATCGTTGGCGATCCGGACGGCGTCATCCTCGTCGTCGTAGGCGATGACGACCAGGACGGGTCCGAAGATCTCCTCCTGCGCGGTGCGCATGCCGTTGTCGACGTCGGCGAAGAGGGTGGGAGTGACGTAATTACCCGTCTCCAGGCCTTCAGCCGCCCCCGGGCCTCCGCACGCCGGGAGCCGCCTTCGGGATTCGAACCCGAGACCTACGCATTACGGGACCGTGAACGTTCGTGCTGCCTGATGCCCACTCATGCTACTGAGTGACGTTCTGCCTGATCAGAGCGTATGCGACTGGCTGGTCTGTGCTACCTCGTATTGCGTCGCCCAAAGGCGTCCGGCCACCGACTGGCCACCGGCTGGGCTGCTGACGACAAGAATCAAGACACCCGCCGCTCAGCGCCAGCCGGACCTTCCCGCCCGCCGACTTCAGCCCGAACGGCGCACGCTCCGACTCGAGCGGTGTCGAGGCAGGTTGGACAGGCCGTCGCCTCGTCTCAGGCAGGGCTTTGGTGGTAGGCGTCCTTCTGGAGCCGGTACATCTCCGCGTACACCCCACCGGTTTCCACCAGGGCGTTGTGCGCGCCCTCCTCGACGACCGTGCCGTCCCGCAGCACCACGATCTTGTCGGCCATGCGCACGGTGGAGTACCGGTGCGATACCACCACGGTGATGGTGCCGTACCGCTCGCCCAGTTCCCTGGCGAGGGTGACATGACGCTGGAACACCTCGTACTCGCTGGGCGCGTCGAGGGAAGCGGTGGGCTCGTCCAGGATCATCAGCGCGGGCGCTTCGCGCATGCAGGCCCGGCCCAGCGCCGTCTTCTGCCACTGTCCCAAGGACAGCTGTACGCCGCCCTCGTAGAGGTTGCCTAGAGTGGTGGCGAGCCCGTCCGGCAGTTTCGACGGCAGTGTCTCGCCGCCCGCATGGGCCAGGGCCCGGCCGATGCGCTGCTCGTCGTCACGATGCGGCAGATCCCCGATGCCGACGGTCTCGCCGAGCTTCGTCTCGTACTTGACGAAGTCCTGGAAGGCGCAGGTGATCCGGGACCGCCACTCCTCCGGCTCGAACCGGGACAGGTCGTGGCCGTCCAGGGTGATCCGCCCTCCCGTCGGCTCGTACATCTGAGTGAGCAGCTTGACCAGCGAGGTCTTGCCGGAACCGTGCGCACCCACCAGGGCCACCATGGAGCCGGCGGACAGCCGCAGATCCACTTGGCGCAACACCTCCCGGGTGGTCCCCGGATAGCTGAACGAGACCCTCTCCAGCACGATCCCGTTCGTCGGCTGTGCCGGGACCGGCTGCGGGTTCCTGATCGGCTCCGGGGCACCCACGCGTCCCATCACCCACACGTAGGCCCGGTACGGGTGAAGGGCCTGCATCACCTGTCGTGTGCCGACCACGATGCTGCTGACCAGGTCCTGCTGCTGGCGGGCAACGGTCATCATGAGGATGGCGTCCCCCGCCGTGGCGTTGCCCCTGACCACTTCGTGGACCGTCCAGGCGAGGCCGCCGAGGAAGCCGGCCAGGAAGATCACCCAGCCGAAGGTCAGTAGCATCGCCGCCTGCCAGCGGGCCCGTTGCTGAATGCGGACGGCTTCGTTCCAACGCCGCTGGTACTCGTCGAGCAGCGGGCTGCCCGCTTCGGTGACCCGCAACTCCGCTCCCCACACCGGGTCGAAGACGTTGCCCAGCAGACCGGTGGCGGTGCGATCGGCCTCCATGGACGCCTGCTTGGCGGCGGCCAGGCGGCGTTGCCCGATCTGGTTGAGCCAGACGGTGGGGATGGCGAGCGGGGCGATGAGCAGCAGCATCGGGGAGACGGCGGAAAGCACCAGAAGGCTGGCCGCTACCGAGATCACGGTGGCGGTGGCCTGGGCGACCATCCAGACGAAGCCGGACAGATCCTGCAGTCCACCGCGCCACGCGGTGTCGAGCCGGTCAAGGCTCTCCGGGTCCTCCAGATGGGCGACGGTGGGAGTGGCGGCCGTGGCGGTCAGGAGGCGTTCGCCGAGCACATGGCCGACGCGTTCCCTGACGTTCATGACGAGCAGATCGCGGACGCCGAAGGCCGCCCCTCCGAGCGCGTAGGCCGCCGCGGCGACGCCGGCCGCGGCCAAAGCGGCTCCGAACGCCCCGGCAAGAGCGCTGTCGGTCAAGGACTTCAGGGCGAGCGCGGTGGCCAGCGGACCGGCGATGCCCAGGAGCAGCAGAGCTGGGATCAACAGGCAGCGGACTGGGGCGAGCCGCCAGGTCAGCACGATGATCTCGGCCCACAGCGGTCTGCGGCGCTTCAAGGGGCGGCCTCCTCGGTGGCATGCGGTGTGCGGTGCGGCTCGGTCAGGTACTGGCTGGCCTGCATGTGGAACATCTCCGCATAGTCCAGCCCGTCGGCGATCAGCGCGTCGTGGGTTCCGCACTCGGTGACCCGGCCGTCACTGATCACCGCGATCCGGTCCGCAAGACGTACGGTGGACAGCCGGTGCGAGACGAGGATCACCGTCGCACCTCGGGCTGCGGCGATCACGTGCCGGAACACCTCGAATTCGGCCTCGACATCGAGGTGGGCGGTGGGCTCGTCCAGGACCAGAATCCGCCGGCCGGCCCGTAGCGCGAAGACCGCCCGGCCCAGGGCCACCCGCTGCCACTGACCACCGGAGAGTTCGGCGCCGCCGGTGTGCAGCCGGGACAGCGGCGTGTCCCAGCCGCCGGGGAGGTCCGCGACGAGATCGTCCAGCTTCAACTCAGGGGCAACGCGCTCGAAGAACGCGGTGTCTTGGAGCCGTTCCGGGGCGCCCATCACGATGTTCTGGCGCAGCGAGAGGTCGTAGTGCACGAACCCCTGGAAGACCACGGCGAGATTGCGCCGCCACTCGGCGGACGGGATGCTGGCCACGTCGATTCCGTCGGCCGTGATCCGGCCGAGCACCGGATCGTGGAGGCGGGCCAGCAGCTTGGCCGAGGTGGTCTTACCCACCCCGTTGACGCCCACGATGGCGAGCACTTCGCCCGGGCTTATCTCCAGGTCCATGCCCTGCAGTACGGGGCGTTCCAGCCCGCCGTAGCCGAAGTGGACGTCTTCGAAGCGGACGAGCGGAGGCGTGGCGCGCGGAGCGAGGGGGACCGGTGACGGTCGCTGCTCCGGGGCTGCGGAGGTCACCGCGCGCCAGGAGGTGTCCAGGCCCAGTTCCCCGCGCAGCTCACGGGCGGCCAGCAGGGCGGGACGGCCGTAGGCGACCGAGAAGCCCTCGAAACCCAGGGAGCCAATGGTGGTGGCGGCCCACAGGGCCGTCACGTACGAGGCAAGCGTTCTTGGATCCTGCGCTGCATCCTTGACCAGCAGCAGTCCGAGAAGCCCGACGAAAATGGCAGCCGAGTCGGTCAGCACCACCTGCCAGTTGCCGACGATGGTCCTTGTCCTGGCCTGCCAGACCGGCGCCATGACTGTGTGTGCCTCAGCGTTGTAGCGGCCGACCGCCCAGGGGAGGAGTCCGAAGACCCGGGTCTCCTTGGCGGCCTCAGGTCCGCTGAGCAGGCTTCCCCAGTACATGGACCGACGCATCTGTCCGAAGGAGCGCAGCCAGACCCAGTTCATCCCGACGAACAGCCGTTCCGAGGCCGTACGCGAGAGGATCAGGAGGACAGTCACCACGACCGCCGCCCAGAGTGACACCTGGGCGAGAATCACGGCGCTGCCGAATCCCGAGGCCATCCGGAAGACCAGGGTCAGCTGGGCGCAGGCGGCGAAGCCTGGGGTGGCACCGCCCAGATCTGTGGTGGCGGTGGAGAAGCTGTCGCTGAGCTGTTTGTCCTCAAGGTGGCCGATGCCGGTAGGGGTAAGGGCCAGTACGGCGACCGACCGGCGGAAGGCACCGTCGATGCTGCTCACGGCCAGCCGGAACACCGGCTCGACGACGAGCCCGCTCAACTGCTGCACCAGCAGCACCACGCCCAGCACGGCGACCGCGGTCAGCGGCCCTCGCAGTTCGTCGCCGAAGGCGCTGGTGGCCCGACCCACCACCTCGGCCGAGGTGAGCGTGACCGCGAGGGGAGCGAGGGCCTGGACCAGTCGCATCAGGACCAGGACCGCCAGCAGCGGCCTGGGGAGCAGCCGCAGCAGCCCCAATGGTGCGGCCCAGTCCCGGAGTCCGGAAACAACACGTTGCACGAGAAGGGCTTCCCTCTTTTCAGCGGAATGAAGCATTGATTCAGGGAATTACCTCATCCATGAATTGGTGAGGGGACGAAAGGGCGATGCGTCAGCATTCATCGATACTCCGCAGTCTCGGTCGGCAACTGCCGTGTGCACCAGCCGAGGTGAGTCCCGTAAATACGGGACTCACTTTTGATGGCGCGCGGACAGCACAATGCGGCCCGTGACAACCAGCGGACCTGGCGGTGTTATGTGTTTGATCCCCTGCGTAATCAGGCGCACGAAACGGACCGCTGTGCCCTGTTGCTCGGCCCGGAGGAGAGCCTGAGCAGAGGCCGGCTCAACCACGCCGTGGACCGGGTGGCCCGCGCCTTGCTCAGCCCCGGCAAGGCCCTTGTGTGGTGCGTCGGCGATCACAGCCTGTCCACAGTGCTGGGCTACCTCGGGGCGATGCGTGCCGGTCACGCCGCCGCCTTCCTGCCCGCTACGGGCACGGCTGAGTCCGTTGCCCGAATCGTCCACCGCTACCGGCCCGAGTTCGCCGTCGCCGACGACGGGACGGCCCGCCACCTGGTCCGCCTCGGCTATCTGCCGGTCGAGGCGGGGCCGTGCACGCTCTATGCCCGGCGGAAGAGCGGCGGCGATCCCGTCGACGACCACACCGCGCTGCTGCTGGCAACCTCCGGGTCCACCGGCAGCCCGAAGGCCGTACGGATCTCCGCCGGAGCGCTCGCCGCCAGCACTGAGGCGATCGTCTCGGCCCTTGCCATAGATCCGAAGGCCCGGGCCGCGGGCACCCTGCCGATTCGTTACGCGTACGGGCTCTCGGTCCTCAACACCCATTTGTGGGCCGGTGGTTCCTATCTACTGACCGAGGAACACCCGGCCGCGCTGCGCGTGTGGCACGCCATACGACGTTCGGGCGTCACCTCCTTCGCAGGCGTCCCCACCACCTATCGCAGCCTCGGCAGGGCACACGCTCAGTTGCTGGCTGGGTCACAGATCGCCTCCATGACCCAGGCAGGCGGCCGACTGGCGGACAGTCTGGTGCTCACCTGGGCGGAGCGTATGGCGGCTCGCGGAGGCGGGTTCCATGTCATGTACGGGCAGACGGAGGCGACCGCCCGGATCAGCGTTCTGCACCCCGCGGAACTGCCCGCCGCTGTCGGCTCGGTGGGCCGCGCCCTGCCCGGCGGTGAGATCTGGACGGAGCCTGTCGACGGGCACCCCGAAGGCGAGATCTGCTACCGGGGCCCCGGAGTCATGTCCGGCTACGTCGAGGACCGGGAACAGCTCGCGGTCGGTGGTGAACCCCTTGAGATGCTGCGCACTGGCGATTTGGGGAGCGTGCGAGGCGGGCTGCTCCATGTGTCTGGACGGATCAAACGCATCGTCAAGGTGCTCGGTTATCGCGTCGATCTGGACGACCTGGAACGGTGCGTCGAACCCCCGGAGGGCCAGGTGGTGTTCGTGGCGGCCGGTGATCGGATCGTGATGGTGGTGGAGGCCGGGTGGACGGGGGACCGTGAGGCGGTACGCCGGGCCGTCGTGGAACTACTGGGCGTTCCCGATGCGACGGTCGCCGGGCGCTTCCTGAAGGCCATCCCTCGTACGTACAACGGCAAGTGCGACTACGCCGCACTGAGCCGAGCGGTTCAGGGCTCCCCGGCCGCGCAGGAGCAGGTATTCGACGCGGAGGGCGCACAGCCATGAACCAGTCGCTTCCCCTGGGGGACCGGCTGTGCCGGCTCGCCGCTGAGCAGGGTGACCGCCCCGCCGTCATCACCGTGGACCTGGAACAGCGGACCGAGACCCTGAACTGGCATGAGCTGGAGAGTCTTTCGGCCGCTCTGGCCGAGCGGTTCTCGGCAGTCCGGCCGCATGATGCCGACCGGCGGAACGCGGTGGTTGCGGTTCCGGCCGCTCACACCCTCACCTCCATCGTCGAGCTGGTGGCGGTGCTGCGGGCGGGCTTGGTCGCGGCGCCCCTGGACGCACAGGCACCCCCGGCCGACCGGAACGCCAGGCTGGAGGTGATCGCCCGTGCCGCCGGGCAGCCCGTCACGCCGGAAGAACTGCTCCGAGGGAAAGTGGCGAACACCGGCTCCCCTGCTACCGCGCACGGCGGCTACCTGCTGCTCACCGGGGGTACCACGGGCGAGCCCAAGCCGATTCTGAGGCCCGGTGTGCCTACCTGGCACCCGAGGGTCGGTCCTCCGCTGCTCCTGCGCGAGACCGGCTGGCGCACTGGGCAGACGCACCTGGTCGTCGGCCCGCTGCACCACGCCGCGCCTTTCACCCATCTGCTGGACGGGCTGCTGTCCGGCAACACGATGGTGCTCCCCACGATGTTCTACCCGGAGCTGATGGTCGATCTGGTCGAGCACTACCGCATCGAATGGATGCAGCTGACACCCACCCATATGCGCCTGTGCGACCGGATACTGAGCAGCCGTGCCGAAGCCCTGAGCTCCCTGCGCGGAGTCCTCCACACGGCGGCTCCCTGCCCCCCGGACACCAAGCGCGTCTGGGTCGATGCCATCGGACCGGAGCGGGTGTACGAGATGTACGCGGCCACCGAAGGCATGGGCGTCACGCTGTGCCGGGGTTCGGAATGGCTGGCACGCCCCGGCACCGTCGGGCGCGGCTTCATGACCAGGATTCGCATCTACGACGACGAGGGCCACAGGCTCCCGCCCGGGGAGACCGGCGTCGTACACATGTGCAGCCCGCTGGGGCGACGAGCACCCAGGGTCATGCGGCTGGGAACGGGCCCCGCTTCTGGCGTACGCCCGGCAGGGCACGATGGCTTCAGCACCGCCGGGGACCACGGCAGGCTTGACGCGGCAGGCTACCTCTATCTCGCCGGCCGCCAGGACGACCTGGTGATCATCGGCGGAGAGAACGTGTACACCAACGATGTCACCGAAGTCGTCCTCAGCCATCCGGATGTCGCGGACGCCTGCGTGATCCCGGAGTCCGATGACCTCCTCGGCGCTGTGCTCACAGCCCTGGTGCAACCCAGGACCGGCACCGCCCCCACTTCCCAGGACATCGCCGACCACTGCCGGCGGCATCTCGCCCGGCACAAGGTGCCGCAGCAGGTCCGGCTGGTGGAACGGCTGCCGCGCTCGGCGGCGGGAAAACTGCTGCGCCCTCAGCTCCCTGGAGGCGCGGTCTGACACCCGTGGCCACACGACTACCCCTGCCCTCCCCTGGAGAAGTCCATGTCTGGCTGGTGAGGCCCGCCCTGCTGCCATCGCCCGGTCCCGTGATGGGCCCCGCCCCTCTCTCCCGTCTGGTCCAGCGGGTGCTTGCCGGCGGATATCTGGGTATTCCGCCGAGTCAGGTGCGGATCGTCCGCAGGTGCCCCCGGCATGGTCTCGGCGACCACGGCCGACCCGAGCTGACTGCACCCGAAGGCCCGGACTACTCCATCGCCCATACACCTGGTCTGCTCGCCATGGCAGTCACCAGGCACGGCCGTATCGGAGTCGATGTGGAGCGGGCGGACCGCGTGATCGATCCTCGCCTGGTGACCCTTCCCGCCTTCTTCACCGCGGCGGAAAGCGATCAGCTGGCAGGGCTCCCGGAGCGCGCCGCACGAGCGCGGCTGCTCACGTTGTGGACGCGTAAGGAAGCCATCGGCAAAGTGACCGGGCACGGCCTCTCTCTGGCTCTTCGTGGTGTCGAGGTGTCCGCAGGCCCGTCAGCGCCGGTGGCCCTGCCCGGGGGCGGGAAGGCATGGCTGCACAGGCCCGTGCTTTCGGCTCCGTATGTCGGCGCGCTGGCGACCACACGCCCGGTCGCCAGGATCGTGGTGAGATCTGCTGTGCCCTGGCTGCAGAACAACTGGCCTCCTCGGGGACTGAACACCGGAATGACTCTTGGATGAGTCGTTCAGGCCGTGATGGGCTCGAAGCGGGACGGTCAGGCCCAGGCTGTTGGCTTCCTTGACGAGTGCACGAGACCCGAACCCTCGAAACTCCCGCCACCGTGTGGATCAACAGGCAACCCGACCCGCGTCACCCCGACGCAGAGATCCGGGCCAGGGATGGACTCAACTACCTGACTTGATCAGATTGACAGGTTCCGTCCTGGTGGCGGGCTCCGAGCGCTTCACGGCGGGGGCCGAAATCGGTGGCCTGGGGGCCGCGGTGACGGTGCGGCAGCCGGGGCGATCGGCGAAGGCGGGCCGTGATCGCCGGAGCCGAGGTCGCGGCCGTCGCCGAGGGCACCAAGACGGGCACGGCGTAGGAGTCCGCGGCGGCCGATGGCGCCAAGGCCAGTAGTCCGACGGCAGAGAGCGGGCCACGGCCGCCCTGACGACCTGGAGGCTCCTGCGAAGCTCAGCAGCGGCGCCGCGGCCTCGTCCTGCACCACAGCCGTGGTTCATGTCTGGTGAGTGCGTGGCACATTGATCAGCCCATGGGTACGGAACATGCGGTGCGGATACAGACGGGCTGGTTCGGCGCCGAGGACGGGCCCCGCCGCGGGTTCGTCCACTGAGCTTCTTCAGCAGTCACACCTCAGGGTGACGGGCGTCCATCGGTTGGCTGCGTCCTCACCTGCAACGGGGCTGGCGCACCGTGAATCAAGCCGCCACCCGACCGGTTGCCACTCTGAAGAAGCTCACTTACTGCCAGTCCGCCGCTCCATCAGCGACCCATCCGAGGTCGCCCACTTCGACGTCCCGACCAGACAGTTCGTCCGCGCGATGGGCCTGCGCCGGTCGAGCGAGGACTGCTTCGAGACCGCGAAGTCCGATTGCGGCCTGGACCCCACGAGGCCCACACCGGGGAAGCCCGGCACCGCCGCATCACCCTGACCATGGCCGTCCTCACCAGCCCCACCACTCGTCTCCACCGCCCTCGTCATCGCCCAGTCGACCCTGGCGGCGCACCCACCAGACCCGAGCTCGCCGCAGCCAACCCCACCCGAGACCGAAGAGACCGAGATCGCGACTCACGGCTGCAGCACCGGGCCCTCACTACCCTTCAACTCGGCACTCCATACCGCAGGTTGAAAATTGATCAGCCTCTTGACCGGCCGTGTCGGGCATGAAAATATGCAGATAGAAAACGTTTCCTATCGACGAATGGAGCGCCTGCGCATATCGGACACAGTTGTCACCGATAGCTGGTCGCTGGTGCACCGGCACACAAGGGGGAGTCCTGTGAAATGCGTATGAACTTCGCTGGGCCAACGCAGATCCGTCGCTCCATCCACAGTGCACGCCATGAAGTGATGCTGGTCATGCCGAGTGGCCTCGGAACACTCGAAGAACAGGTTGATCTGGCCGCCGCCGACAGCGTCACCGACATCAGCGTGCGGATCTACATCCCGCCAACAGTGAGAGGTGGCCCCAGTTTTCCCGAATGCCAGCTGACCGCACTGGCCAAGAAGGGGGTCGAAATACATGCCGCACCCGGGCACGCCCCGCGTATGGTCATCATCGACCGTTCGGTCGTCGTTCTGGCCCGGAATCGGGCGGACTATTCCGAAGGAGCCCTCATCGCACGGGGATTACCTTTCACCCCCATGTTGGTGCACTCTCTGACAGCTTCCACCAGCCTCGAAGGCAACGATGTCAGTCCTGACGAGCGCCAGCTCGATCCGCTGTCCCGAGAAGTCCTCCGGCAGTTGGCGCTCGGCTCGAAGGACGAGGTGGCCGCACGCGAGATGGGCATGGCCCTGCGCACCTACCGGCGTGTCGTGGCACGTCTGATGGGAACGTTGGATGCCCGGAGCCGATTCCAAGCAGGCTATCTGGCGGCCAGGCACAATCTGCGGTGAGTACTGAGCTGCCCCGAGTTTCGTAGCGTCCGGTGATCTTGTTTCAGGCGGACTGCGGGGTCTGTTCTGTTCCTGGCTCTGGCTCTGGCTCTGGCTCTGGCTCTGGCTCTGGCTCTGGCTCTGGCAGAAGTCGCGTTCGTACTCGGCAGACGGCACGTAGTCGAGCACGGAGTGAAGTCTGCATCTCGATCAACCCGGCCTTGAAAGTGTCGTTCAGCGCCTCGGCCATGGCATTGTCATACGAGTCCGCGACGGAACCGACCGACGCGGAGGCGCCGATATCGGCCAACCGGCCGGTGCAGCGAATCGACACCTATTGCGAACCCCTGTCGTTGTGGTGAATCACGCCGGAGTCCTTCTTGATTCTCCGGCGCTATAGCGCCATCTCCAATGCGTCCAGGGGCAGTTCGCTACGCATGTGGCCGGCGACCTGCCAGCCGACGATCAGCCGCGAGTACACGTCCAGCACGAACGCCACACATGCCCAGCCCGACCACATGCGGACATACGTCATGTCCGCCACCCACAGCTGATCGGGGCGCGCCGTGGTGAAGTTGCGGTCCACCGGGTCCGGCGGGCGGCGCGCCGACGGCTCCGGGATCATGGTGTCGCGCCGTCGGCCACGGATCACACCCTCCAGGCCGAGTTCGGCCATCAGCCGCTCGACGGTGCAGCGGGCCACCTCGACACCCTTGCGCCGCAGAGCGCGCGTGATCCGACGGGCGCCGTAGGTCCCGCCCGATTCCGCGTGGATCTCCTCGATCACCGGCATGAGCTGTTCATCGCGGAGCCGGCGGGCCGACTTCGGCTGCTTCTTGCGGGCGAAGTACGTCGGCGGCGACAGGTCCAGCACCCGGCAGACGGGATCGCCCCCGAGACCGTTGTCACGCACGAGGTCGATCACCTGCTCGGCCTCGTCCGGGGACGGTCGATCTCCCGGGCAAAAAACACCAAGGCGACTTCAAGGATCTCGTTGGCCCGCTTCAACTCGGCGTTCTCCTGCGGAGTTGCTTCAGCTCGTCGCGCTCGGCGGTAGTGAGCCGGTTGTCGCGTTCGCCATGGTCGGCCTCGGCCTGGCGGGCCCAGCCGCGCAGGGCGTCTTTGTGGATGCCGAGGTCCTTCGCGATGTGCGCAATGGGGCGGCCGGTGGTGCGGACCTCGCGGATCGCGCGCTCACGAAGTTCATCGGGGTGTTTGGCATCAGGGACTCCACCCTCTCAGTGCAGCTCATACACCGGGTTGCCGCCGCTCCCGTTTCCGAAGACAGCCCATCGGCGGCGCTCCGCCGGCAGGGCCACGGCACCGAGCACCGAGCACCGGCCGGAGGAGCAACTCACCCGGCCAACGGGGTCACCCCACGATCGACGAGCAGTTCCGCGAGGCCCCGGACCGTGGCCGCGTCCATCAACTCGAACACGTCCAGCCTCAGACCGTGCTGCAGCTCCACCTCACCGATCACGGTCGTGGCAGCGAAGGAGTCCCCGCCCAGTTCGAGGAAGTCGTCCCGTGCGCCGACGCGGGAACATCCCAGCGCCCGTTCCCAGAGCGCGGCGAGCTGCTCTTCCAACGGCCCCTGCGGCTCCGTGTAGCGGAACTCATCGGCGCGCTCCAAGGCGAGCCGTCGCAGCTCGGCGAGGTCGACGGAACCGTCATCCGCCTGCGGCAGCGCATCGACCACGAGTACGCCCGCGAAGGCAGCGGAGGAGCTGTCCGGCGCCTTCGGGAGTGTCTTCTCGACTAGGATCCTGAGCATCGGCCCACTGGTGTAGGCGGCTTGTTCGACGGCTCCGACGATTTCGGTTCCGGCACCCAGGTCGACCTCGAAGGCCACGGCAGCCGCGACATCGTCGCGAGCGCGCAGCAGGTCCGCCACTGTGGTCGTATTGATCAAGACAGCTCCCAGGTCGTCTGTACGGGGTCGCATCAGGCGGATGAAGGCGGGCAGACGGAAGTCACCCGCAGGTCTCACACGGAGTGCGCCAGGGCCGCACGGGTGAGCTGTGCCTTGTTGCCCAGCCCGAGCTTCGCTCTGATGCGCCTGATGTAGGTGTCGACCGTGTGCGGGCTGATGCCGAGCCGGTGTGCCGTCTGAATGTGTGTCAGCCCAGTGGCGACGTGCTGGAGCACCTGCCGCTCCCTGAGGGACAGTTCGCCCTGGGAGCAGCCCTTGGTGGTCGCCTCTTGCCCCAGCGCGGCCCGTACGGCGCTGGCCAGCTCATAGGGAGAGGACCGTTCGTCAATGCGGGACCACGGGGAGTCCACCGCCAGCGCGGTGTCGGCCAGCAGGAGCACCTTCGTCCCATGCCACGGGCACGGAACGCCGTCGGGCAGCGGGGTGTCGGTAATGATCACATCGATATTCGCAGGTATGTCGCCGCTGCTCTCATGGGGAGACGCGAACACTTCGATGTTCGGATCCCCTTCCAGAATCTGCTGGACAGCCCACCTGATGAGGGGATGGCCATGAATCAATCGCACTGAGTACGACACCCCGTACCTCTCTCCTCGCAGCTCGGTGACCACATGGAAGGCCAAGTTGGAGCGGTGGTCAACGACAGAGGCAACTTGTGGCCACGGGGGGTGGGAGCGATCAGTGCCGGATTCAGGATGGCCTGGCGCCAATGCCGTACGGCTCGTGGGGCAGATGACCATACGAAGGCAGGAGTACGGTTGATGGAGAGCATTGCTCCCCGGTCGGATATCGAGCAGAAACTCATCGAAATCTGGACCCAGTTGCTTGGTCACACCGCCTTTGGCGTCCATGACAGCTTCTTCCATGTCGGTGGTGATTCGTTTAGCGCCGTACGCCTCCTGCCACAGCTCAACAGCCGCTTCGGGTGCGATATCTCTCTCGCCGAACTGGTACGCAACCCCACCGTCTCCGGGATCGCCGCAATACTCGGGGGTTCCGTCACCGAGGCCACCGTGCTTGTTCCGCTGAACCCGCAGGGGAGGCGCCCTCCGCTGTTCTGCATCCACCCGGTCAGCGGAAACGTGTCGCGCTTCTTCGAACTGGCCCGGACGCTGGGCGAGGAGCAGCCGGTCTACGCCTTCCAGTCGGCCGGTCTCAGCGACGGACTGCTCGCGCAGGACAGCATCGAGCAGATGGCCGCGACCTATGTGGAGAAGATCGTCCGGCTGCGGCCCCGCGGACCGTACCGGCTGCTCGGCTACTCGATGGGTGGCATCGTCGCGTACGAATGCGCGCGGCGGCTGTACGAACGCACCGGTGAGCATCCCTTTGTCGCGATGGTCGACACCGATCTCCGCGATCTTTCGGCGATCGACCCCTGGGATCTGCTCGTCAGAACCGTACTCAAGGCCAATGTGAAGGGGACTGCGCTGCGCGGCCTGGAGCGGGACGCGGCGGTGAGCACCTTGCACGGGCTGTGCGTCGGGCATGGGGTCTTCGACGCCGATTTTCCGTTGGCACGCCTCGGCGACATATACGACACGGTACTGGCCAACATCATGGCCATGCGGACGTACACACCCACCGCATACAGCGGTGGCATCACGCTTTTCTGCTGCGGCCAGACATCGGATCTCGGCTGGTCCCCCCATGCCGGATCGATCACCAACCATGTCCTGGGCGCTGACCACTACAAGGCCATGGAACGTGAGGGAAGTTCCCGGATCGCCGCTGTCCTGTCACAACTGCCCCCGGGCGACGGGGAAGAACCGTGCCGCTGAATCGGGCCTATCTGGGCCGGGTTCTTCAGCCAGCGTTCGAGCACCGTGTCACCGCACAGGAACTCATAGCCTTCGCCGACGCGCTCGGCGAGTCCAACCCCGTGTGCCGGGATACCGAGGCCGCCGCCCGGTACGGGTATCCCGCGATCGTGGCGGCGCCGACCTATGTCGCCGCGCTGGCACTGCGCGCGGAACGGCCGCTGTTCGACGACCCCGGGTTCGGAGCGGACCTGGAGTCGTTGCGTCATCTCGAGTCGGGATTCACCACGCACCGCCCGGTCCACGCGGGCGACGCGCTGCGCTGCCTGGTGCGGGTGACCTCGATCGACAAGATCGGAAACCGCGAACTGCTGACCACCGTTGTCTCGGTCACCGCGGTGGATGTACCGGTGGCCGAGGTGCGGTCCGTCGTCGTGATGCTGGGGCGTTGAGCACGATCGCCGTCACCACCAGCCCGTCCTGGACCACCCAGCGGCCCTCGAACCTGTCGACGGTCACACCGTCCACCACTGGCCCGGGAACCAGCAGTCGAACGCCGAAGGTGCCGGACCGCGGATGCGGTGTGATCAGGGCGTCCCGGAATCCCAGCCACTTCCCTGTCAGCACTGACCAGACCTTGTACGTGGACTCCTTCGCGCTGTAGATGAGCCGGTCCCAGTGCACGGTGGGGAACTCGCCAGCCAGCCAAAGCAGTTGGGCCGCCTCTGCCGTACCGGTGACGATCTTTCTCCGCACGCCGGCGGGCAGTGCCGCATGCGGCTCGGCGTCGATCCCGATCGCACGGACGTCCTCGGTGCGGGCCACGGCAGCCGACCGGTAGCCGTCGCAGTGGGTCATGCTGCCGACCACACCCGGCGGCCAGACCGGTGCGCCGCGTACTCCAGGCAGGATCGCCGTCGGCGGAACGGAAAGCTCTGCCAGCGCCTCACGGGCGCAGTTCCTCGCTCCGGTGAACTCCCGGCGCCGCTTCTCCACGGCGTACGCGATCAGCGCCTCCTCCTGCGGGAAGACCGGGCCGTCGTCGGACTCGCCCCGCGAGTCGACGGCGACGACTTGGCCGGAGACGACTCGCTCGATGACCAACGATGGCCAGCTAGGGCGTGCCCTGGCCACGCAGACCGGTTGCGATCAGGATCGCCTCCACGGTCTCGTCCACGGTCTGCTGGACACTATCGATCCAGACGCCCTCGTCCGCGATCTCCTCACGCATGGCGTCGTCCAGGAAGCCCCAGTCCGTGGTCAGCGTCTTGTCCCTGGCGAGATTGCGCTCCATGGCCTTGGCCGCTCCCGGAGCCAGAACCACGAAGTGGAGCGGCTTGCTGCGGAGCTGGGACCGGTAGAAGTCGATGTGGGAGCGCCGCACCACCACATCGTCGATCACCGGGAGGAAGCCGGCCGTGACAAAGCTGTCCGCCAGGAGACACGCGTTGCGGGCGCGGAGAAAGATCTGCCGGTCGGCCTCCTCGTTCTTCTCGGGTGCCGGCCACCGACCGCCGCTGACAATCAGGTTCTGGAGGCCGTCCACCTCGATATGCGCCGCAGCCGCGAACCGGGCGGCGAGCGCCGCAGCCACCGTGCTCTTGCCGCTGCCGGGGATTCCGCTCAGCAATACCACGCCGTCGGCCGGCTCGCGGTCGACCGGCACCAGTTCCAACGTCACGACAACTCCCCATCCATCAACCAGTTCATGCCGTCTGTCCTCCGTCAACGGCGATGACCTGGCCGTTGACGTAGTCCGCCTCGGGGCCGCACAGAAAACCGACCAGCCCCGCCACCTCTGCGGCCGTACCTGCCCGTCCCGCCGGTACATGGGCGAGCAGACGGCCGCGCTGCTTCTCCGACAGCGCGCGCTCCGCGGGCGTATCCCGAATGAGGCCGGGAGCCACGCAGTTGACCGTGATGCCCCGGCCTCCGTACTCGCGGGCGAGTGTACGGGTCAGCCCCGTCAGACCCGCCTTCGCCGCGGAATAGGCTCCCTGGCCGGAGAAGCCTCTTAGTCCCGCCACGGACGACACGAGCACGATCCGGCCGGAGCCCCGCCGTACCATCCGGCGCAGCACGGCCCTGGCGCACAAGTAGCTGCCCTTGAGGTTGATGTCCACCAGGTGGTCCAGGTCCTCCACGGGACTGGTCACCGTCAGGGCGTCCTTGTGCACGCCGGCGGCGCACACCAGCACATCGATGTCACCGAAGGCGGCGGCCACCTCGTCCACCATGTGCTCCACCTGCTCGGGTTTCGCCACGTCCGCACCGACCACTAGGCCAGGACGCGTGGTGGAGGCGCCGAGTTCGAGGGCGAGCGCCCGGGCCGACGAGGCGTTGTGCCGGTAGTGCAGGGCGACATTCATCCCTGCCGAAGCCAGCCTACGAGAGATGGCACTGCCGATGGGCCCCGAGGCCCCCGTGACCAGTGCGGCCCGGAAGGCGGAGGTCATGCGGGCGCTCCCTCCCCGAAGCACGTCTCCGTGATGGCAGCCAGCTTGGCGTGCAGAGCTCTGGTGACATTGTCGGGGTCAGGGCCGCCCAGGACGGAGCCGCCCGCGTCCCGCATGGCGGCGACCAGGCTGTCCACACCATTGAGTAGGCGATCGGCCAGTGCCAGAGCCGCTTGATAGCCCTGTTGCCGATCCCGCTGCGAGTGTGCGGCGATCAGGGCCTGCCCCAGACGCTTGGCACCCGCGGCGGCAGAGAGCGCAGCCTGTCGCACCCGCAGGACCTGCGGATCTTGCGCGTCGGTCAGAGCCTCGCCGAACAGGAACAGCAGCGGCTGGAGATCGCCGAGCACCAGCACATGCAGCCCGCGTCCGAGTTCTCCGCTCAGGCCGTTCTCGCGCAGTGCGCCGAAGAAGTGGCGCAGCGCGATGGCCTCGGAGGCCAGGGGCGCGGTGCGGGTGACGATCTGCGCCCTGCCGAATTCATCCCCCGTCCGCTGATCCACCGGAGAGGTCAGGTCGAGCGCCGCCACCCGGGTGCACGCGGAGCGCACCTGGGCCGACTCCGTCAGCCGCCTGCGGAAACCGTCCTCGGGCGGCGCGTCCGTGTCCAGCACGGTGAGCACACCCTCCTCCTCGCACCAGGCGTATGCGAGCACCGCATGGTCGTGGAAGTGGAAACGGCCCTCGAACTCGTCCCCGGGCCAGTAGTAGCGGTCCGGCATGATGATCACGGGTGTTCCTGCGGTCACCGAATCCAGTACGAACTGCCAGTTCCGCTCGCCCTCGCCGTCGGCGGTCCGCCACGACAGCGCGCATCCGGGGAACTCACGAGCCATGTCCCGGCCGAGGAGATCCAGTTCGCCGGCCAGACAGCGCGCGATCTGCTGCGGGGTGTAGCCGTGGTGAGCGAGGGTTGCCTCGACGCAACGCAGCACGCAGTTCAGCCCGTCCAGGGCCACATCCCGCCAGCCGAGAGCCCGTTGCGGATCGAAGACCGGGCCGGCCGGAGCCTCCGCGCCCCTCACGCCTCGCTCCGGGCGCTGCTGACTCGCGCCGCCAGTGTGTTTGCCAGCGCGGCCAGGGTGTCGAAGCCGAGCGGGTCCACCTCCTCGTTGTCGAACTCGATCTCCCACTTCTCCTCGAAATACGAGAACACGATGATCAAGTCGAGCGAGTCCATGCCCGCTTCGCTCAGGGTGGCGGTCGGTGGCAGGTCGGCCAGGTTCTCCAGATGGGGCCGGTCAGCGAGCGCCAGCCGAATCGCTTCGAGGGCCGCGGTCCCGTCGATGGTCTCGCTCACTGTCTCTCCTCAGGCTCTGGTCTTCATGCGGTGTTCGTGGCGGAGGCCCGGCGCCTTGTGATCGTGCGGGATGGAGGGCGGCGGTCGGCAGTCCCACGATCACGGGACAGCGGTACGGGGCACTGCCGGGTCATCATCGTCATGGCGAGCCATCGCGCATTGATCACGGGAGGCAGTGGTGACCCGCACCGATTCCGCCGCAACGACCACGCTTCCCCCGCCGCTGTTGCTGATGCTGGGCGCGGTGGTCACGGCTGGGCTGACTGGCTTGGCCCATTCTCTGTCGACCGCACTGGCAGCCGGCGAGGAACTGGCGGAGCTGACGGACGCAGCGGGCCTTCAGCGGCTGCCGGAGGGACCCGAACTCCTCGTCGTGGCAGCGGCGGACCGGTCCAGGCTGTCACGGACCCTGCGTGAGTTCGCCGAGGGTGGCTCCCCGGCGAACGCGGTGCCCTGCCGGGGCCAGGTCGGCCCCCAGGCCGTGTGGTGCTTCGGCGGTCACGGCGGGCAGTGGCCGGGCATGGGACGTGAATTGCTGTTGTCGGCCCCGGTGTTCCGCGACACGATCGACGAGATCGATGCTCTGGTGTCCGCAGAGGCCGGGTTCGGCGTCCGCCGCATCCTGGAGGAGGCGGACGCCGCCCAGTACGAGCGTATCGACCGAATCCAGCCGGTGACGTTCGCCTATCAAGTAGCCCTCGCCCGCTGGCTGCTGGCGGCCGGTGTGCGCCCTGCGGCAGTGGTCGGCCACAGCGTGGGAGAGGTAGCAGCGGCCCACATCAGTGGCGCGCTGCCCCTCCCTGACGCGGTGCGGGTGATCTGTCTGCGGTCCCGGCTGCTGGCCCGCAGCAGTGGCGGGCGGGGCGCGATGGTGTCGGTCGGCCTGTCCGCGCCGGAGGTCGAGATGCGTACGGGGCCTGCGGGCGGACGTCTGTCCGTCGCTGTCTATGCGAGTCCCGCCGAGACCGTCGTCACCGGTGACGCCGACCGCGTCGACCGGCTCATCGCCGAGCTGGAACCGGCCGGAGTCCGGTGCCGCCGTATACGTATCGACGCCGCGTCACACAGCCATCTGGTGGATGACGTACTCGAGGAACTGAGTGCCGGCGCGGCGGGCCTGCGGGTGGGGAAGCCGGACATTCCCTGGGTGTCCACGGTGGTCCCCGGGCCGGACGGCGCACTGGCCGACGCCGCGTACTGGGTCCGTAATCTGCGGGGCCCGGTCCGGCTGCTCCAGGCCGTGACGGAGCTGGCTCTCGACGGCCGACGGCTCTTTCTGGAGATCGGTCCACACGGTCTACTCACCTCATCGATCCGGGACACTTTGGTCGGCCTGGGCATCCGCGACGCCCGGCTGGTGGCTACGTGCCGGCGCCAGACCTCCGAACGGCTCAGCCTGTTGAAAACGATCGGCACGCTGCACGCGAGCGGTGTCGAGGTGAATATGTCCGCCGCAGCCTCGCTCGGCCGGACCTACTGCGTTCAAGCACCCATGGACCTGGATCGGGAGGGCTGATGACCGAAACTGATGTGGTCCGCCTGGGCTTCGAAGGACCGGGACCTTATGAGAACCGGCTGACCTGGGCACAGATCTGGTGGCAGCACCATTCCGGTCTGTTCGACCCCAAGGATCTGCCCAACACCACCCTGACCTTGAAAATACCCCTCCCGGACAAGGCGGTACTGGGGGATGTACTCAAGGCCATCAGACTCACGGTGGAAAGAAACGAGAGCCTGCGGACGAAGTATCCAGTCGGCCCCGACGGCACCCGCCGGCAAGCAGCCTGCGAGCGGGGCACCGTCTCGGTGGTTCTGCACCGGCTCGACTCAGGTGCCGATACGAACGCCGTGGCGGACAACCTGCGGAGCTCATTGACGAATCAGATCATCGATCTCTCTGAAGAATGGCCGGTGCGATTCGCCGTGGTCCTCGCGGACGACCGGCCGGACTATCTGATCGTGGCCGCAGATCACATCGCGATCGACGGCATCGGAAAAATTAATCTGATCCGCCAGCTGAACTCGCTCATGGGCGACGGTGGTTCGCTCCGTGACGACCGGACGCCCATCTGGCAACCGCGGCATCAAGTTGTCAAGGAGGCGGGGGCGGAAGCACGGCACTCTTCGGAGCAGGCGGTGAGCCACTGGGAGGGTGTGCTCGGCCGTCTGCCGACAGGCCTGTTCGCACCCGCGCTGCCAAGTCCAACATATCCACGCATTCAGATGGTGAGGCTAGAGTCACGGGCCCTCGAACTCGCCGCCGTCGTTGTCGCAGGAAAGTACAGAACGACGGTATCGAACGCCCTCCTCGCCGCAGCGGAAACAATTCTCGGGATTCATCTCGGGGTGTCGCAACCCTTCTATGAGATTTCTGTCGCAAACCGTCGCGAAAGATCCGAGAGGGAGGCCATAGGTGCATTTGTCCAGTCCATGCCGGTCTCTGTTTCCCTGGCGGGCGCGGATTTCGGGGACATCGTTCGGAGCACGGGCAGAGCCGCCATGCTCGCCTATCGGCACAGCCACTACGACCCGGCGTCCCTGTCCCCGGTCCTCGACAGGTTCAACCATGCCTTCGGGACGACGGTCGACTTCACCTACAGATTCAACGACGCCCGCATCCCGCGCTCTGAAAGACTGATCGAGGTCACAGCACAGGACATCGAGAAAGCCCGTTCACGCACTACGCTCGCGGGGGCCGCCGACACCGACTGGTCGTCGGGCCCGAGGGCTCTGTTCATGCTCACCGGTCTTCCCAGCGACGACCGGATCACTCTGAGTCTTTTCTTCGACACCCAATACTTCACCCCAGATCAGGCCCAGCACATGCTCCGCGGCATGGAATCGCTCCTGATCTGCGGAAGCCGACGCGAACTCGCACCCGCCGACATCGCCAAAATCGTTATGAATGCCGAGGCGGCAGGGTGAGGGAAACCTCGACCGTACTCAGTGCCATGACCCTCCGTGCCGCCGACTTCAAGGACCGGATCCGGGCCGCGGCCGACTCCGGTTTCGACGGCATAGGTCTGCGTATCAACGACTACCGCACGGCCAGGGCTCAGGGCTGGTCCGATGCGGGGATGAGAAGCCTTGTAGCCGACCACGGAATCCGGGTCATGGAAGTGGAGCTGCTTCGTTCCTGGTGGACAAAGCAGAGCACCGAATCGGCCGAGGAGGAGAATGAGGCATTCCACATCGCCCGCGTCTTCGGCACCCGGTGCGTCAACGCCGGATTGCCGGACGGCACAGCGCAGACCGACCTCATCAGGGAATATGCACGGATCTGCCGACGAGCCGAAGACTCCGGTCTGCTGGTGCCGCTCGAATTCATGCCGTACGGCGCGATCACCTCGCTCTCGCAGGCGAACCGCATTGTCGAAGAGGCCGGTCGGCCCAATGGCGGATTGCTGATCGACACCTGGCACTGTCACCGCACGGGTGTCGGTGCCCTTGAACTGGCGCAGTTGCCGCCCGACCGGGTCATCTCCGTGCAGATCTGTGACGCGCAGCCCGTCGCGCACTCCGATCTGCGCCATGAGGCCCGCCATCTGCGGCGTGTCCCCGGTGAAGGGGTGGCCGGCATCGTCGAGGCGCTCAGGGCGCTCAGGGGGCAGACCCGGCTATCGGGAGCCGCCGTGGAGGTAATGTCCGATGCTTTGGACCGCGCATCACCCGGCGCTGCCGCTCGGCTGACATATGACGCCACGCAGAGAGTTCTGAAAGAAAGCGAATGGGACTGACTCTCGCCTTTCAGACACTGGCAACAAACTGTCAGGACCACGCGGCTCTCGGTGTGCCCGCCCGAAGCTGGTGCTCCACTGAATCACCGGAAAACTCTGGGGATCCCCGCCTTCTGAGCCATGACCATCAATGGAGATCAGCCGATGAAATACATTCCGCATCCGCCGCTCCAACTGAGCGGTTCCAGGGAACTGCTGGGCCGTGCGGCCCAGGTGGACGCCACCCTGGCGTACTCCGGATACGTCCTGCAGCGGGACCGGCTCGTCGACGGCGAGTACCCGATGTTCGCGGAGCGCGCTTCCGGAGCCCATGTGTGGGACGTCGACGGCAACAAATACCTCGACTTCATCCTCGCCTACGGCACCATCATTCTCGGCCATGCCGACCCAGTGGTCTCCGAGGCGGTCACCAAGGAGATACGGGACGGCTTCGCGATCACCCTGCGCAAGCGCGTACAGGTGGAGCTGGCCGAGCTGCTGACCTCGGTCATCCCGGGCGGCGAGCGGGTGTTCCTCCTCAAGAGCGGTTCCGACGCGACCAGCGCGGCGGTACGAGTGAGCCGGGCGCACACCGGCCGGGAGCGGGTCATCCGCTGGGGCTACAACGGCTGGCACGACTGGTGCGCCAACCGCCCCGGCGGTGTTCCCGCGGCGGCGCAGGAGGTCGTCAGCACTTTCCGGTACAACGATCTGGCCAGTCTGGAAGCAGAGTTTGCCCGGTATCCGGGCCAGGTCGCCTGTCTGCTGATGATGCCGTTCGAGGTGGATCCGCCGGCGCCCGGGTTCCTCCAGGCTGCCGCCGAACTCGCGCACCGGAACGGGGCGTTGTTCGTGCTCGACGAGATGCGCTCCGGTTTCCGCATGTGCCTGGGCGGCGCCCAGGAAAAGTACGGTGTCTCAGCCGACCTGGTCACCTTCAGCAAGGCGATGGCGAACGGCTACCCGATCTCTGCCCTTGTAGGCACCGAGCGGATGATGCGTTCCGTTGGCGAGGTCCACATCGGCTCCACCTTCCATGTGAACGGCGCCGAGATGGCCGCCGCCATCGCCACCATCACCCAGCTGCGCGATTCCGCACTCCTCAAGCGCATCGAGTCGCTGGGCGAGCAGTTCCAGCAGGGGCTGCGTGCCCAGGTCGCGGGTTCGACGCTGGACGCGGAGGTCGCGGGAGTGCCGCAGATGCCGTTCCTGCGCTTCACCGAGGGCGACGAGGAGGTGCGACAGCGTATCCAAGACCTGTTCTACACCGAGACGGTACGGCGCGGAGTGCTGCTGCACCCCAACCACCACTGGTACATCTGCGGCGCGATGACCCAGCAGGACATAGAGACTGCCCTTGAGGCCACCGCGGCCGGGTTCCGGGCGGCAGAGGCCGCCGTCAACCATGACTGAGCCGAAAGCGCTGGTTCGGGCAGCGCTCGCCACCCGCACCGGACCGGAACCCGTCGAGCGGCTTGCCGACGACGAGCCGCTGCGCAGCTTGGGACTCGACTCGGTCGCCTTGATCGCGATCACCGCCGAACTCCAGCAGAGCACGGGCGTGGTGATCGACGACGAGGTGCTGTTCGCCCCTGACGTCTCGATCACCACGCTGGCCGAGGTGATCGGCACCGCATCGGCCCTGGACCCGGACTCGTCCGCCGTCGGCGCCACCACCAGGGCCGTGGAGGTCGCCGGCCTGGGCGTCGTAGCCCCTACCGGCCACGGCGTCGGCGAGCTGTGGGAGTCACTGCTCAACGAGCGGGCCCATCGGGTGCCCGCGCCCTATCAGCCGCAACGCGGTCACCTGGTGGGAGCCATCCCCGGCGCCGGTGACAAGGAGATCAGCGATCCCGACCGGCTGTTCGCCCTGCTGTACGCGGCAGCCGAAGAAGCCCTTGGCGAAGCGCGGTTGCACAACCGCGACCGCGTCCACCTGGTGGTGGGCACCACCGACACCGGCGGCAACGCCCTGTCCCATGCCCTGGACGCGGCCCGGGACGAAGACGTCGGCCCCCCGTCCGGCTCGCCCTTCGTCGGTACCATCGCCCGGCGCGCCGCCGCCTCGCTCGGTCTGGGTGGCACCGCCACGGTCATCGGCAGCGCGTCCGCGGCAGGGGCCGTGGCACTGGGCCATGCCCTGGATCTGCTGCGTGCCGAAGAGGCGGACGAGGTCCTGGTCGTCGGGGTTGACACGGTCTCCAAAACCGCCTTCCACGGCCTGGCAGCGCTGCGCACCCTGAGCCCACGCGGCTGCCGCCCCTTCAGCTCCGCCCGGGGCGGCATCGCCGTGTCCGAGGCCGCCGCCGCCATTCTGCTGCGGCGCCCCGGCACGGGACCAGTCGGCCGGCCCCTCGGCCGGCTCATCGGATACGGAGCCAGCAGCCATACGACACACCTGGCCGCTCCGGAGGCAGCGGGCATCGAACTGGCGGTGCTGCGCGCCGTCGCGGACTCGGGTATCGCGCTGTCGGACATCTCCTTCGTCAACGCCCATGGACCGGGCACCAGGCGCGGAGACATCGCGGAGACCGAGGCACTGCGAGCCGTCTTCGGCCCCGGGCTGCCGGGACTGGCGCTCAACAGCTCCAAGGGCCTGCTGTGGCACTGCCAGGGCGCCGCCGGCGTGATCGAGTCACAGGTGTGCCTACTGTCGCTGGCGCACGGGATGCTCACTCCCACGACGGGGATGGAGCCGGCCGACCAGCTGTTCGCGGACCTCGACATCGTACGTGAGCCACGGCAGCTCCAGGCCCGGTACGCGTTGTCGATCTCCTGCGGACTGGGCGGCATCAACACGGCACTCGTATGGGAGCGAGCATGATCGTCACCCAAGTGGGCTCCGCCGCCGCGGAGTTCGACCTCACCCCGCACTGGAACGTACGGCAGCTCGGCAGGGAGGGCTGGGGGCAGGCCTCCGCCCTCACGCGGGAACTCGTCGACTGCTTCGTCTCGACCGTGGGCCAGGCTTTGGGGCAGGCGGGCTGCCATCTGGTCGCCGAGGAGAGCGAGTTCATCACCGCGACCTGGTACGGAACCTGCCATGTCGGGGAGTTGATGCACGAACAGCTGCGCGAGGCGGGCCCGCGGTGGCTCGACCCCGAGCAGTTTCTCTACTACTCGCCGCATTCCCTCCTGTCGGCCGCCGCGCTGGCTCTCGGTGTCGGAGGTGCGGGCTCCACTCTGCTGGGACCGGACGCGGAGCTTCAGGCCCTCGCCCACGCCGTCCGCCGCATCCGCTCCGGGCGCGTGGCCTCCGTGGTGGTCGCCGAGTACGAGGCACTGACCCCGTTCGCAGCGTTCGCCCGCTCGGACGGCCCCGGCCTGCCGGACGATGGCGCACTTCCGACCGGCCGTGCCGCAGCGCTGGTACTGACCGCAGGTCAGGAGGGCGAGGATGCCCCCGCCATCACGGTGCGTCGCGGCATCGACGACGCTGGGGCGCAGCGGCTGGCCGAGCAGCACGGTGCCCCTGTGGTCCAGGCAGGCCCGGGACTGCTGCGTACGCTGACCGAGGCGCGAACTCCTCTGGTGGTGCTGTCCGGCGATCCGGGCCGGCGCGACGCGGTGGTGCTCTCATGACGGACTTCAGCGAGGTCACCGAGATCACTGATCTGCCCGCCCGCGTGGCGTCGTTCGCGTCGTCCGCGCCCCGGCGCCCGGCAGTTGTCTCGCCCGACGCCGCCATCAATTACGGTGATCTGGCGCTGCGCGCGCAGCGGAGAGCCGACCAGTGGCGCGGCGAGGGCGGCCCCGGGCGGCGCCACCTGGTCGCGGGCTGCCCCGTCGAGGTGGCCGTCTCGGTGGTGGCCGCGGCTGCCGCCGGGGTCGGTCTGCTGCTGCTGGACGCCGAAGGCCGGCTGCCGGAGCACGTGCGGGCGCAGGACATCTTCCGTGCGGCGCCGGACACCGCGACCCCGGGCCTCGGCCTCACCACCTCCGGCGTCAGCGGCCCGCCCAAGTGTGTCGAACGTCCGTGGTCCGCAGTGGCGGGCAACGCCGCCGCGTTCGCCTACGCCCTCTCCCTCGCGCCAGGTGAAGTGATGCTGTGCACCACACCGCCGCATCACAGCTACGCCGTCTGCGGCGGCATCATCACCGCGCTGATGGCGGGCGCCACCTACGCCGGGACGGCTCGGCGTACCGGCCCCAAGGCGCTCGCCGCCACGCTGGATGAGCAGCGGGTGGATCTGCTGCTCTCCGTACCGCTGCTCTACCAGTGGTACGCGACCGGGCTCGCCGCCCGCCGCGTCCCCCGGTTGTGCGTATCGGCGGGTTCTCCGCTCACTCCTGAGCACCGGGCCGCCTGGGAACGCGGCGTGGGCTGGCCCCTGGTCGAGCACTTCGGCACCTCCGAGTACGGCATGCTCACCCACGACACCGAGGGGCTGTCCGGCTCTGTGGGCCGCGCGGTACCCGGCATCGCCCTCTCCCTCGCACCGGGGCCGGCCGGCGACGAAGTCGTGGTACACGCCGCTGGCGCACCGGCCCGACTGCTCGACGAGGGCGGCCGAGCGGAACTGCTCGGCGTTCCCGGCCGAACCGGTGACCTGGGCGCTTTCGACGACGCGGGGCGGCTGACGCTGCTCGGCCGGGTCGGCAGTGTCATCAATGTCGCGGGCAACAAGGTGTCCTCGACAGAGGTCGAGGCGGCGGTACGCCGCTACGCGCCTGTCAAGGACTGCGCGCTGGTGGGCGACACCTCAACGCCGGGCGCCACCCGGTTGTGCCTGTTCGTGGAGGCCGGGGATGCCTTCGACCGACAGGAACTGATGAACCATCTCGTGTCCTCGCTGGCCCCGTACAAAGTCCCGCAGGTTGTCCACCGAACGGACGGCCTGCCGCGCAGCGCGGCGGGCAAGGTCCTGCGCTCTGAGCTGCTGCGCATCCTGCACGGCTGATCCAGGGACGCGGCAAGCGGGTGGCCCCACCGGAGGCCACCCGCTTCTCTCATGGGTCCTGCCGTCAGCACACCACAGAGGCGAATATCTCCGACAGGTCGCCGCGAGCACGGTCCCGCGCCAGCACCTTTTGTGCGTATCCGGCCCGTTCTGCGAACGCACCGTCGGCGAAGATCTCGTCGACCGTCCGGGCGATGTCCACCGCCGGGACGACCGGGTCGTCCGTGACTCCGCCGTGTCGGTTGACGTAGGTGATCGTGCCGTCCACCGGGTCGACCTCCGTGGTCCGGGCCACCAGGCCGGCGCCGTGCTCCGCCACGAAGTACCGTCCGTTGGCCTCCTGCTCGGACATGAACGGAAGGACGACCTGCGGCTTGCCCTGCTCCAGCGAGGCGAGCACGGTGGAGTACCCGCCGTGGCTGAGAACCAGATCCGCCCAGCCGATCGGCCCGGTGATGCCCGTGAACCCGCCGAGCTGCACATTGCGGTGCTCGCGTACCCAGTCCGCCACGGCGAACCCGGCGGAGAGGAACACGGTGAAGTCCGGCCGGTCCAGCGCGGCCAGCACCTCGCGCAACGCCCGCTCGGTGACCATGCCGCCGCTACCGATGGTCACGTAGACGTGGCGGGTTCCCTCGCGGCGCACCGGCTCGTACGGCGGGCCCGGCGGGTCCCAGTACATCGGTCCCACGTAAGCGGCCTCCTGGCGCCCGGCGGGAGCCGACGCCTCCGGTTCCACCTCCGGTGAGCTGGGCACTACGGTCCGTTCCCCCCACAGCAGCTCCCTGGCGTGGTCCACAGGAGCGAGCCCGTGGACGACGGCCAGCTCGTTGAGCACACAGAGTGCGTCGGGATGCGGCAACAGCTTCGTGGGTGCTGCGGTGTTCCACGGCATCCACGGGTGCGGACTCGACAGCAGAAAGTCGGTGTCCGCGAGCGACACCACAGGCAGCCCGCGCAGCCGGGCAGCCAGCACGGCCGTCGGCTGCATGTCGGTGACCACGATGTGCGGCCGGTACGCGTCGATGGCGGCGAGGTCCCGTCGCAGATCGGCCTCGGCCACCTTCCGGCGGTAGTAGCCTCCAGCGACCGACCAGACCCGCTCGACATCGGTGAATGGCAGAAAGGCCGGTACCCGCCCGGGCGGGCCGCCAGGGGACGGTACTCCTACTAGCGGACGGCCCGCCTCCGCGACAATCCTGGCCACCGCAGAGGGGCCGAAGGCGCACTCGAAACGGCCGTCGAGCCGGTCGGCCGCGGCCAGACCGCGCCCGGTGTACCCCGCGCCGCCGCCTGCGGACCAGGGAAAGAACAGCGTTCGAATCGTCATGGCAGAAGAACTCCGAGCCTTGGGAGAGCGTGATCGCGCGGCGGGTCGCAGGGCGTGGTCACCGGGCGAGACCGGCAGAGCCGTCGAGCACGGTCAGCCACTGGCGCATCAGATGGGCCATCTGGTGGATGAATCCCCGCAGTTCCTGCGTCCAGACCGGCCCGGTCATCGCTTCGACAGCGTCTTGGAGCTGGTGCGACAGCGAACGGTAGGTCTCGCTGTAGGTGCTTCCGTCGAGCTTGGCGCCCTGGAGCCAGACCAGCAGGTCGTCCAGTATCGCGATGGCGGGCAGCTCCTGCTGGAGGTCCCGCAGCAGCCAGTGGTCATTGCGTCCGTGCACCGCCAGTGGCGTGCCGAAGCGCACCGCGTGGCCCAGGTGCTTGGCACACGCCTGGACGAAGTAGCCACTGAAGATGTCCGCGTACCGGTCCATGGCCTGGCCTGTGTGACGGTACCCCATGCGCGGGAAGTAGTACGCGGCCACGGCCTCCCGGTGGATTGCGGTGTTCTGGGAGTTGACAGGGGCCCAGGTACCGGGCGCCAGGACGGCTTCGGGACGGTTCAGCGCGTGTACCTGAGGGCTGATCGCGATCCGCGTGATCGCGTCGACATCCGGGTCACCCAGCCAGAGACCAGCGTTGACACGGACATCGGCGAGGCCGGGCGCGTCCGTGGCCGCCGCTGCCGGGGCTCGGTGAGCGTAGGGAAAGCCACGCGGGTATACCCGCATCGGGCTCACATCGAGCATTTCGCACGGGTTCCACCAGCCCGACTCGGACTCGACCGTATGGTATTCGCGCTCCCCTGCGATCACGGTCAGGTGCTCCCGGAAGAAGTCATCGCCCTGCGGGAAGTTGTCGTCGTCGACCGAGACCAGCAGATCGGCCCCGGCCATCCAGGAGAGCAGATAGCCGATGTTGCGGCGGTTGTCCGAGTTGTGCGGGACGAGGGTTGGCGCACCGAGCCCGGCCAGCAGTTCGTCCTGTTCCTCGACCGTCGGGCTCAACACCTCCAGACCGTCGGCGCGCGCCTCCTCGCAGACCTGGAAGAAGCGCTGCGGAGTCTTGCGGTCCGCGATGACGACCAACCGGATGCGATTCTCGCCGCTCTGCCGCGCGATGAGCTTGCGGTACGAGTCGAAGAAGGCCGCGCTGTCACCGATCGTGGTCATCACGATGTCGATGTGGCGGGCGGACGTAGGGGTGGTCATGGTCAGCTCTCTCCACTCGCTTGGTTCACGGCTTCCGACAGGGGGCGGTGCCGTGCGCTCTGCCCGGCAAGCCGGATCAGTGACTCGAGGGCCGGGCCGCCTGCCAGTCCGGCTACTACCTCGTCGGCGCCGGCGGCTCTCAGTTCCTCAGCCGTGGCCGCGCCGGTGGTGACAGCGAGACAGCTCAGGCCCGCCGCATGGGCGGCGGTGACGTCGCGCACCGTGTCACCCACGAGCACTCCGGCCTGGGCGGCACCGGCCGGGGCGCACGCGATCACACCGGCCCTCGTCACGTCCTCGCGCTCGGTGGTCCCGTCGCCGAATCCACCGTCGTACAGCAGGTCGGCCAGACCGGCTGCCCGCATCTTCCACAGCGCGACCCGGCGGGCGTTGCCAGTGCTCATGCCCAGTGCGAACCCGGCCTGGCGCAGGGCCTCGAGTGCCGTACGCGCCCCGGGCAGCAGGTCACCGGAGCCATACCAGCCCTTGGGCGGCACCGCCCCCTCAAGCCGCTCCGCCATGTCGTCAACGACTTCCCGCATCCGTTCGGCCACCTCGTCCTCCGTGGCTCCCGCCAGGACCAGGGCGGCGCGAATGGTGCCGGCGTCGGTGAAACCCGCGAGGTTGACCCCGTGGTGAAACAGCTCGCCGCCCCGGTACTCGAACGGCGCCGCGCTCCCGGTTGCCGTCACCAGGGCTGCGGCCATGGCGTCCATGTGCATCCGCTGGAGTACCGAGCCGGGCCTGACCAGCGTGCCGTCTAGGTCGAACAGGGCCAGTCGGCCCGTCACCACCGTCACGACGCACTCGCTGCGGTGAGTTTGCCGCTGATCCACTGATATGTCTCCAGCAGACCCTTTTCAAGGGGGATCTTCGGCTCCCAGCCCAGCGTCTCTCGCAACAGGGTGTTGTCGGAATTGCGTCCCCGGACACCCTGCGGGCCCTCGATGTGCTCAATGTCAAGATCGTCACGGCTGGCCGCGTCGAACACCAGCCGGGCCAGCTCGTCGATGGTCACCAGCCGGTCCGACCCGATGTTGAGCGGCACCCTGCAGTCGCTGCGCATCAGCCGGTAGGTGCCCTCGACACAGTCGTCGACATAACAGAAGGAGCGGGTCTGGCTGCCATCGCCCCACACTTCGATCGAACCGTTCTCCCCGGCGAGCGCGACCTTGCGGCACATCGCCGCAGGCGCCTTCTCCCGCCCGCCGTCATACGTGCCGTTGGGCCCATAGATATTGTGATAACGGGCGATGCGTATCTCCATGCCATGCTGCTCGCGGTAGTAGCGGCAGAGGAGTTCGGCCATCAGCTTCTCCCAGCCGTACGAGTCCTGGGGATTCGCCGGGAAGGCGTCGACCTCGCGCAGCGCCGTCGCGTCCGGGGTGGACTGGATGTGCTCGGGGTAGATGCACGCGGAGGAGGCCAGGAAGTAACGGCTCACTCCGGCAAGCTGGGCCGCCCGGATCGTATTGATGTTGATCAGGGCGTTGTTGTGCAGGATGGTCGCGGGGTCACGGGAGATGAAGCCCATACCCCCCATGTCGGCCGCGAGGGCATAGATCTCGTCGATGCCCTCGCACGCGGCCCGGGCCACCTCGGCGTCGCGCAGATCGCCGACGATGAACTCATCGGCGTCCGAGTCCGCGAACTCGGGCCGCTTCTGATCAACACCGCAGACCCACCAGCCCTGTTGGCGCAGATAGGACACAAGGTGGCTGCCGATGAAGCCTCCTGCGCCCGTGACAAGAGCTCGCTGGGACATGTCAGTCATTCCTTAGCCTAGGGTGTGGATCAGGAGATCGGGGACGGAACCGCCACCCCGAACCGGCTCAACGGCCCGACTGCCGCCGACAACTGCGTTGGCCCTCACATCGCGGCAACAGAGCACTGATTCGCCGGTAGCGGCACGGTAGGCAGCCACCGCCCGGGCCGAACGGCCCCTGACCACTTCATGCCAACGGCCCTCGGTCGCGAGCCCGGCGCTCTGCTTCAGCCCAGGCAGGTTCCTGCCAGGCTGCTCCGTCCCAGACGTACCGCCCATTACGGTGCGGAGTCGTCGTCCACCGGCAGGGACCACTCAGGAAGCTCCTATGACCAAGCCCCTCCATACGCCTACGGCACCCGCGAAGCCCTTGCCCCCTGTCGCGTTCCGTCCGCGGCCGGTCTCCCTCCCCCGTTTGCGGATCTTCCTCTTCCATCACGCCGGCGGTTCCCACCGTTTCTTCCGTGGCTGGAGCCCGTACTTCCCGGCCGACTGGGATGTCGTCCTGATGGAGGTCCCCGGCCGCAGCGTCTCCCCGGGCCAACGCCCCTGCGCCAACCTCGACGAGGTGGCCGACCTCTTCCTCCGCCACATTCAGCCCTGGACCAACCGCCCCTACGCCTTCTTCGGCCACAGCATGGGCGCCCTCGTCTCCAACGAACTGACCCGCCGCCTACGCGCCGACGGACACCCCGGCCCCATATGGCTCGGCCTCTCCGCCTGGTCCCCCGACCACACCCGCCTCGCGGACCGCGAGTCCGGCCGCCACCTCCTCCCCGACAGCGAACTCCGCGCCTTCCTCCGCCATGTCGGCGGCACCCCGCCGGAAATCCTGGAGAGCGAAACCCTTTGGCGTCTGTTCTCCCCCGCGATCCGCAACGACTTCCGCCTCATCGACACGTGCGCCCCCACGGCGTACTCCACCGTGGAAGACGTCCCTCAATCGGTCTTCGGCGGCAAGGACGACACCCTCCTGCCCGTTGAATCCCTCATCACATGGGCAGACCAGCACCCCCGGCTCACCGGCGTGCACCTCTACCGCGGAGATCACTTCTACCTGCACCCGCACCGCCAGGAGATCGTCCGGCAGATCACCACGGATATCCTGGCCACGCTGCGAGAGACTCCGGATTCAGCCACCACTCCCGACTGAATCCGGAACTCAGACGCCATCCGCTTATCTCTCCCGCCAGGATTGACACCGCCAACAGGTCCTTGACTTCGTGGCTCAGCGGCCGGACGGCCTGCCACTCCGCCTCCGTCAGGTCGGATCCGTAGCACGGGACGCGGGTCCGGCCCGTCCGCTGCGTTGCCGAATCTGTCCGCGAGGCAGTCACACGACGGGGACGGCGAGTTGGACTCCGCGGACGCGGGCACGAAAGACTGCGGCAACAGTGCCTCCCGGGGCTGCTCGCCGCTTCGACTACCGCGCATACCGTGACTGTGGCCTGTCGTGATCTACGCCCGCAGGCGGTTCATCCGTCTTCCACCACCACCGTGAGCGCGGCCTGTGCTCAACCGGCCAAGGGAGCCACGGCCTCGCCGCGCGAGGGATACGTCCGGCCGCTGTCAGCAGTTGATCACCTTCACCATTTCGATCCAGGAGTCAGGTCCGATGGCCCCGTCGGGTGTCAGTCCTCGGCCTCGCTGCCATTGCGCCACGGCATGGGCGAATGTGACGTCGGCCGGGGTCGATCCGGGTGATGCGATCAGCCGAGTGATGGCGTCGAGGTGCTCGCCCCAGCGCAGAGCCGTGGCGTAGGAGGTGTTCAGGCGAACTGCCCGGGCTACGGCGTCGAGGTCGAGCACAGCAGCCTGTGCGGCCGGTCCCGACTCCTGCTGGGGCGCGAAGGGGTTGCCGTCCCGGACCTTGAGAATGGCGAAGTACCGGCAGGCCTGCCCTGACTGCTGGGGTGCTACGAAGCCCTGCGCGTCGATCGCGATCGTCTTGGCCTTCACCGATTGGCTGACGTTGCCGCCGACTGCGGTGAGTTTGCGCCCGGTCCGGTCCACGGCTGTGACGACATCGCAGTGCGTCGACCACGCCGTGCCGTTGTCGATCGTCGCGTAGGTGACGCCGCCGCACCCGGCGCCACCGCCCCGGTCGGCGCAGACCAGGTCGCCGACCTCGGGGACGATCTTCTCGACCGGGTAGGCCCAGAACGGGTTGGCGGTGTTGCCCGTCTCGGCGTTGCGTTTGGCGGCGCTGACGTACTCGCGATGTGCCGTGCTGTAGGCGAAGGCACTGCCCGCGCCGGCTTGGCGCATCACCCAGCTGATGAAGACCGCGCTCCATGGATGGCCGCTCTGCCACGAACTGCTCTGCAGGTCCGAGGCGGCCACAGGGCTTCCGACACCCGTGCGGTAGTAGTCCTGAAGCGTCGCGGTCATCGTCGGCTCGGTTTCGACACGGGCCCCGTTTCTCCACCTGGTCCGCTCTTGTTCGGCGAGTTGCGCGATCCGGGCCCGCAACGGGCCGACGCTCGGGACCCCGCCGGCAGGTACGCCGCCGGGGGCAGGGACGTAGGGCGAGCCGGCCGTCGGGTGCGGGGTGGTGCCCAGCCCGCTGCGGTGAGCGTCGATCGCGGCGATGTCGCGTTTCGCCGCGTCCCCCGAGGCGTAGGACCAGCGGGCCCAGCCACCCCGGACGTCTACGTGGGCGTACATGGCGCCGATCCCGACCGCGATGTCCCGGCCACACGCGTCCAGCGCGGCCCTGGCGAGGTCGAGTCCGGACATGCCCGCGACGCTGATGTCAGCGGCCTGTCCGCTGCAGTGGCGGCTGAGGGTCGGGGTGGCGCCCCTGGCGCGGTACACGGCCGCGTTACGCGCCCAGGACCGGTACCCGGAGCTGATGGTGACGGGCTTGGCCAGCCTGTCGCGCAGCGCCTGCAAGCAGCGCACCAGCGCGGGGGAGATCCTGGCGATGTCGGCGGCCGTTCCGCCGCTGCTCACGAGTTCACCGACGGTGAAGTTCGGGGAGAGCTTCTGCGGCCGGACGGTGGGGCCGGTGGCGTAGAGCGGAAGTCCGGTCGCGTAGGGATCCCAGTGTTCCGCTTCCTTGGCGGTGGCGCCCGTGGTCGGCATCAGGGTCAGCCCGGACGGGAACGCCTCGTCCTGGACCGGGTTTCTGGCGAGTTCCCACTCGGCCAGTTCCACTTCCCCGGACTCGGCCTCGTCGGAGACCTCCGGGGCGAAGGACTCGTCGTGCGCTTCGGCGGCGAACTCGGCCAGGGACATCTCGGGACCCGACTCCCCATTGACGGTCCCCTGTTCGGCCGGCCGGAACACTTCCTGTGCGACCCAGTTCGGGGGCTGCTGTGTGACGGACGGTGGATCGGCGGTGAGGGACTCGGTCCAGTCCCAGGTCTGCGGACGGGTCATCGTCGCCTCCCGGTCTCAAGGGGTGTCGGTCGGCTCAGAGCCGCCCGGGTGCGGAGCCGTTCGTGCTGCTCTTGGCGGGGTCGGGTGCCGCGGGCAGATGCGCGCTCGGCAGCCGGACGGGCTGCGAGGACGACGAGGGCGGGCCGTTGACCACTCGGACGCCCGTTTCCTTGATCGGATCCCCGGTGGCGGACTGCCAGAGATCGATGACGCGGTTCATCGTGTCGCGCACCACCGGTTGCGGGGAGCCACTGCGGAACAGCAACTCGGCATCGCTGGGCTCGTTGAACCGGCCGGCTTCGATGAACATGAGCACCGGCGAGACCAGGTCGGCGAGTTCGAACAGCTCACGCGCGCGGCGCGGGGGTGTGATGCCCACGCGTTGCGCGATCCGGGCGAGCCGGTCCGCGGCGTTTCCGGCGCTCCCCGCGCCTGCCTGAAGGTCCCCCACCACGTTGTTCTCGGTCTCCAGCAGCAGGTGGAACCAGCTCATGGTGACAACGTGGCCGAACTCCTCACGGGCGAGCATCCCGGCCCGCCGGCGCATCCCCATCATCTCCGAGAGCGTCTGGCACAGGTAGGCGATGTACGAGGAGTCGGTGGGATTGGCGCCGACCGCGTTGCTGTCGTTCACGAACGCGAGCCACACCTGGCGCAGCAGCTCGATCCACACCTCGCCGAACCGCAGGTTCGCGGACGCCCCCACGTCGGACTTCCACGGCTGGCCCGGGATCCCGGGCGGCGCGTGCGGCAGGTCCATCCCGAACATCCGCCAGTAGGCATTGCGACGGTTGACGAGTGGGTCCGGTCGTAGCGCGCTGGTGGTGCCCGTGATGGAGAACAGCGGGGGATCGCGGAAGAACAGCTCCTCGGTGGCCCGGACCCAGCTGTAGGTCGTGTCGTTGGCGGCCTCGAGTGTCTCGCCGACCACATACCGGCGGACGACTTCCCGCAGGATCTCCGCGACACCGGTGCACTCGACCAGGAAGGCGTAGATCAGGTGGTCCCACGGCAGGCCGCGCCGGAGTCGAGTCCCGCGGCAGGCGCCGGCGAGAACTGACCGGGGATCGCGATTCCCGAACGCAGGTCGTCGAGCAGCCCGCCGTTCACCTCTCCGGGCAGTTGGAGGCGGGCCACGACTTCCGGGGTGACACCCGCCGGCGAGGTCTCGAACCCGGGCCAGTCGGCCTGGCCGCCCTCGGCCCATGCCTGCTCCACCCAGCGGCTGAGCTGAAGCGGATGGATCCTGAAGAACTCGTTGGTGTCGAATCCCGAGTCGGCCAGCAGGCGCGCGAGCGTGCGGAACATAGTGGTCTCCTCAGGAGGTGGGCCGGGACGGGGTGTTGGGGGTTCTCGGGACACCCGTCAGAATCCGCCGCTCGCTCTGGTCGAACACGCGCAGCCGTACGACACGGTCGACCACGATGTCTTTGTGGCGAAGGTGGGTCGGATCACCGGGGTTCTTGGTGGCCTCGGCCACCTTCACGCGCCAGACCTCGCCGATCCTGGTGCCGATGTGATTGAAGCCGCCGATGCTGACGGCTTCGTCGGGGAGCGGCGCACCGAGTTCCAGGATTCCGTCCGACAGCACAGGGCGCACCATCCGGCCGGGCGTATCCGAACTGCGGCGCCCGAGCCCGGCCAGCAGGTCTCGAAAGTCGCGCTCGATATTCAGTTGCCGGGGGCTGAATGCCCGCGGGGCACGTGTTTGGGAGCCGTTGCGCAGGAACGTCGTCAACGCCGTGATCGCGTTGACGATCTCGGGGGACGAGAACTCCGGCGGGCCCGGTGGCAGTGTCGAATCCGAGGCCGTCGTCGAGCCCGCGCCCGAGTCGGGCCCCGTGTCGGGCCCGGTGGGGGGTGTCGAATCCGATGGCGATGTCGAGCCCGCGCCGCCCGTGTCGGGCCCCGTGTCGGGTCCGGTGGGGGGCGTCGAATCCGATGGCGATGTCGGGGATGGTGCCATGGCTGTCTCCCTGGTCAGGCTGCGGCGGTCGCATGGTCCGCGCCGAGGCGGCGCAGCCACGTCTCCAGGTCACGGTCGGCGTTGTCATCGGGGCGCTGCGACCGGACTACGGTCCAGGCCAGGATCCGCATGGGTTCGAGCCGTTGCAGATAGCTCGAGGTGTACAGCGCCGCCCCGGCCCCGTCGGCGAGCCTGCGCAGTTCGTCGGGCGCCACCCGTCGCGGATCGGCCAGGGCTGAGAGAGGCCGGCCGCCGAAGGCCCGCATCGGCCGCTCCGTACACACCCGGACGATCTCCGGGAGGAGAGGCAGCGTCGCCCGCGCGACGAGCGCGGACTCCGCCGGCGCGGCATCCACGGGATGGCGGTACAACCAGGTGCGCACGAGGTCGTCCCACGCCCCGGCGCCATACCAGTACCGGCAGAGCGCGGCGTTGAACACGACCCGCAGCAGGCCCATCGGGTGCGGATCCCCTGGCGGCATCCGGTACACGGCGGCGGTGGTGCCGTCCACGACGTCGGCCAGCGCCGGTACGGGCGCGTAGCCGGTCAGGACGAACGCGACGACGTCGGCGGCGACTTCGCTCGCCCAGCCGTGCCAGGCCTCCGCGGCGATCGGCGACGCGGGCGCGAGCACCTCGTGCAGGGCGGTGGCGAGTTCATCGGTCCACTTCGTCAGGTGCGCGACCTGATGGCCGCCTTCGTGGATCAGGGACGTCGGCCGGAGCAGGTTGTGCCGGGTGATCTTGATCGCGGCGGCTGGGGAGAGCGACGCGTCCCACAGCCGTATCCCGGCGCGCAGAATCGATGCTCCGAGGCCCTTGTCGAGGTAGACCAGCACGGGAGGGACCGGGATTCCGAGTGGCCCGAGGATGCGGTCCATGGCGTCGACGGCCAGCAGGTCCAGGCCGCGCAGGAGCTGTGCCAGGCGTGGGCTGGTACGCGTGCCGACGGCGTCTCCGAAGAAGTCGATCACTGTTTCGGCGCGGACATAGGCCTGGCGCAGGGCAAGCACTCGCTCCCGGAGCCGGGCCAGGTCGTCCTGCCCCGTGATGCCGGGTAGTTGGGCCGTGAGCTGGTCTGCGCGGGTGGCCACCGCCTCGGCCGATCTGGTCAGCCCGGCGCGGACGCCCGTGCCGAGGTAGGACTCAAGACCGGCCCAGGCCTGTGGTGCGGCGACCATGTCGAGGTCGGTCAGTTCGTGGGCGGCCCGTCGCCAGTGCCGTAACTCAGCCGCGAGCTGGGCGGCCAGGACGTCGACTCCCGGCTCAGCCACCGGAGCGCCAGCCGGGAGTTACCGTCACGGTCGGCTCGGGCGGCGTGCCCCGCAGGCTCTCCCGTGTGACGCCTTCGAACACCAAGTTGATCGTGAGGCCCTGGGCCGGGTCGCGGACCGCTTCGGTGAGCTGTGCCGTCTGGCCCTGCAGCATCGTGGAGAGCCCGGTGTCGACGGCCGTCGCCAGCTGCTCCGCGGCCGCCCTCGCGGCTGCGGCGTCCGGCAGCAGGGACCGCTTCACCAGTTGGTCGGTCAGCCGGGGCACGAGAGAACGCTGGTGCACCTGCTGAACCTTGCGCAGGGCGCCGGGCAGGTCCGGGCCCTCGGCCCTGGTCAGCAGGTCCAGCATCTCCTGGGCCTGCCGTTCACTCAGCCGCAGGGCGATCCTGAGCCGCGGCGGAGTGGCTGCGGAGTCCACGTGCACACCGACCCGTGCACGTGGCCCGGCAGCACTCCCTGCCATACGGCTTGCCGTGTGTCCCTTGGGCCGCAGCCGGACGAACCGGCGGCCGGGAGCGGCGCCCGGCCGGGCCGTCGGCCCGCCGCGCCCGGACACGGGCGTGGAGCGGCCCAGTCCCGGCTCGCCGAGCAGCAGTCCGGCGATCTCCGGTGTGAGCGGGGCCATTTCCTCGGCGATTGTCTCTGCTTCCCCGGCGCCCCCGCGGAGGGTGTCGTCGTGGCGGAGGTGTCCGAGGTGGCCTCCGGGGAGCATCTCGTAGAGGTGGGCCTCAGCGGTGGTGGGCCAGTGCCGTACTCCGCGGTCGAGCAGGTGCGACTCCAGCGTCCCGCCGTCGGACCACGGCACCGCGCGCGCGACCTGCCTGCTGACCTGGATCTCGAACGGCTGCGTGTACTTGAGGAAGCGGTAGCGGGGGGCGGCCGCCCGCGGCATCAGCACCCACACCCCGCTCTCGTGTTCCGACTCCCGCTCGGGCAGGTCGGCGCGCAGCAGCCGACCGGGGAGGTGGGCGGCGGCGGCTTCGGCGAAGAACTGCTGCACGGCAGCGTCGAGCAGGAGCCGGTCGTCCTGCACTGCGGCGGGAAGCGCGAGTGCTCGGCGTGCCGTCGTCTCCACGGTGGCGGCCAGCGCCTCCCCGGCAACGTCGGTCTCGGCCTCCGGCGGGACTTCCAGGCCGATGAGCTTCATGCCGACGTCGACGATCGGACGGGCGATCTGCTTGGCGGGGCCGGGTCCGACCATGGTGCGCAGCAGGTCGGCGATGCGCTCGGCGATGAAGTCGACCACCCGCTGCCGACCAATGATCTTGAGGCCGAGCTTGATCAACGGCAGTGCCGCCATCACGACGGGGAGGAACTGCTGGATCTCCGGCTTCGGGTAGGAGCCCGCAGAGAGTTCGGTGAGCCGTCGGCCCAGTTCGCGCCGGGCCGCGTCGAGTTCGCCGATCGGGTCGGGCGTGTCGGCTTCAGCGCCGGCCGCCGCCTCCGCCAGCACTCCGTCCGCCGCGATCTCGTCGGGGGCCAGCAGCAGACCGACCACACCGCGGTCGAACTCGCCGACGAGTTGGGAGGCTGCCGAAGGCTCCGCATCACCGCTACCAGTCGCACCGGCGGGGGCGTTGACCGCGCCCGTCCCGCCGGCGACACCCAGCTTCTTCGCTATCTGTTCCGCGATGGGCCGCACGGAGGCGGGCAATCGGTTCATCGCCGACTTGACGACTCGCGCGAGCAGCGGCCGGACGACACCGCCGAGCTTCTTGAGCAGTATCCCGATCGGCAGGATCTTCGAGACTACGCTGATCCCCTTCTTCGCGATCTTGACGACGCCCTTCACCAGGCTGCCCGCCTTCTTCAGCAGACCCCCCAGGAACTGCTCGAACACGACCTCACGCGACCCGACCGGTTCCGGGGCCATCGACTCCAGCAAGGCATCGAGATCGCGCGCCGACATGGCGGTGAGGTCCTCGTGCTCCAAGCGGGCGGTGATGCCGTCGAGCAGTCGATCGGAGTGCTCGGCCAGCGACTCGGCCCAGCTCTGCAAGCCGGCCTGGGAGCCCTCCCCGGCCGACCACGCGGTCTCACTCTGCAGATGCGCTGCAGCGGCGTCATCCACGAGCTGAGCCACGGCGTCTTCGAACTCGTCGTCGGCAAGCTCGCCGACGAACTCGGCAAGCACGTCTTCGCCCGCGCCGCCCTCCTCGCTGTGCAGTCCCGAGCCGAACGGCGAGTCGAGCACCACCCCGGTCGTCGGCTGCGGACGTTCGCCCGCATCGACGGGGTCCACCGACAAACCGGCGAAACCCGCGAACGGGGACTGCAGCTCGGGTGCGGTCGGGCTCGTGGCCAACACGTCCATCGCCCTGCCTCCTTGCCCTCCGGTGCGGAGGTGGGCAACAGCGTGCGGGACGTCCGTAGCGCACTGGGTCAATCGGTCGTCTCCGGATCCGTAGAATCCACCGTCAATCCTCCGAGAACGGCTGCGAGGACGGCACAGGCCTCCTCCGCCGAGCCTGCCGCGATACGCCGCACAGGCACAGCCGAACCCGGCTCGGCACCCACCAGCAGTACGGCGACCACCTGGCCGTCGTGCAGCCAGGACCGTACGACAACGACGCGCCATGGCTGAGATTCCATGGCTGCGAGTATCCGGACGGCCCGTCTCGCTTCCATCAACGCGTAGGGCGTGACGATGGATTGACGCCCCCGTACACGGTGCGAGGATAGAGTCCGCGAACTACGCGGAGGAGGTGCACATGCCGCACCCTCCCTGGCCCGATTCCGCAACATGCTCCGCTCCCGTGCTGGTGCGCCTCCTCAACGGGTTCCGTCTCGACATCGGGCAGCACGAAGTCGTATTACCGGCCCACGCCCAGCGGGTGGTGGCGTTCCTGGCGCTCTCACGCCCCTCCGGCATGACGCAGCACCGCACGGCGTTGGCCGAACAGCTCTGGTGCGACGGTCCCCGCCCGCGCGCCCAGGCGAGTCTGCGCACAGCGATCTGGCGGATCCGACAAGCCGATGACCGGCTCGTGCACGCCGACCGCGCGCACGTGTACCTCGGCGCACTCGTCGAAGTCGACGTCGAGCGCAGCCTGGGCCAGGCCGGAAGGCTGCTCAGCGAGGACGGCCACCTCGCACCGGACGACGCGGCTACGACAGGCCTGGTCGCGGACCTCCTGCCGGGTTGGGAGGAGGAATGGCTGATCGTGGAGCGAGAGCGCATCCGTCAAGTGCGGATTCACGCTCTCGTCGCGCTGTCGCACCGGCTGCGCCGGCTCGGTCGGTTCGTACCAGCACTCAACGCCGCCTACACGGCAATCACCGCGGAACCCCTGCAGGAATCCGCCCGTGCCGCGTTGGTCGAAGTCCACCTGGCTGAAGGCAACGTCGTGGAGGCCCGCAGACAGGTCGACCAGTACGCACGGCTCCTCTGGGACGAGATGCGACTGACCCCCTCAAGCGAACTGGTAGGCCGGGTGGCGTGGCCAGCGGGCGGGCCTGAAGTCGCGAAGCGGCTGGATGGCGTGCCGTTGGACTGAGATTCCGCCAGCAGGCCCAATTCCGCATGTCCCACACGGATGAACCGGCCAGTTGTGTCGAGGTGAGTAGTCACCTCAGATGGGCACCTCTTCTCAGTCGTCGGCGTGCGACATTCCTTGACACGGGTTGCGGCGACTGCTCTGGTGGACGCACCGGTGCCAGCCAGGCGCCCGTTCATTCCTGGGGGAAGGAATGAACAGCATCATTTTCGGACAGTTCAGCGTCACCCTCGTGGACCGGCACGGCGCTCGCCTCGCCCACCTGCCCTTGCGCGCCCCCGCATTGTCATCGCCGCGGCGTGCCCACGGCACCACCGCCCCCGCGCCACCCACCCTGTGGGGCCGTGAGGACGAACTCGCCCTGGTCTGCGTCGCGGCGCGCGATCAGTCGGCGGTGGAATTCACCGGCACCTGCGGAGCCGGGAAGACCGCCCTCCTCAAGAACGCGGCCGCCGCCCATGCCGACGGGACCTACCTGCGGGTGGGCGGCACCGCGCTCTCGGACCTGCTCCAGGACCTGATGCGGTACTTCTACGTCTACCCGGGCCCGGACGGCACGCGGCTGAGCGCTCAGCAGTGCGCTCAGCAGTGCGCTCAGGCGCTGGCGGGCTCCAGGGCGGGTGCTGCGGGAGTCGTCGCACTCGACGACGTGTCCTTCAGCCCGGAGCAACTCGACTATTTGCGGCGCGCGTTACACCGCTGCACCCTCGTGATCGGCGCGCCCACCCCGGTGCTCGGCGCGCTGGGAACCTCCACGGCGCTGCCGCCCCTGCCAGAAGCGGCCGCGGTGGACCTGCTCCGGCGGGAGGCGGGCCGCGTCATCCCCGACGCCGAACTGGCGGCTGTACGACGACTGGTGGCCGCCGTCGACGGGCAGCCACTGTATCTGCGGCAGGCGGCCGCGCTGGTGCGGCTGGACGGCCGCACCTTCGACGATCTCGCTCGCCGCGCCGAGTCCGACCCGGGCGTCCTGGACGAGCTGTCCATCTCGGCCATCGGCCCCCAGGCCAAGCGCGCTCTGGCAGTGCTCACGCTGGTCGGCGGTGCGCTGCTGCCCGGCGCCGTGCTGTCGCAGATGGCCGACATCGCGTACGTCAGCGAGACCTGGGAGTCGCTGTCCGCGCGTGGCCTGGCCGAACAGGGCGAGGACCGCTTCGGGTTGCCGGTCTGCAAGGCCGAGCCCTACCGGCAAATCCTGTACCGCTACATCGGGCTCGCCTCGGCGATGCGCTCGCTGGGCGACTGGCTCGCGTCCGGCGACCCGACCGGCGAGGAAGCTCGCGGGGCCCTCGACGCGGCACTGAGCCTGCTCGGCATCGCGGCCCAGCAGCGCCAGTGGCAGGCAGTCGTCCGGTTGGCAGCCGTCGTCGAGAGAGTGCTCTTCGTCCAGGGGCACTGGCAAGCCTGGCAGCACACCCTCGCGCAGGGCATCACTGCCGCCCAGGCGGCCGGGGACACAGTCTCCGAGGCGTACTACACCCACCAGCAGGGCGTCCAGCACTTCCTCCACGACCGCACGGACCACGCCCGACGTCTCCTGCACCGGGCGCTCGACCTGCGCACCCGTATGGGAGACCTGGCGGGAGCGGCGGTCACCCAGGCCAACTTGGCCCTGTTGGAACCAGCAGCACTCCCGACCCCGCCTTCGTCCCGGTCGCCGGATGCCCGGAGGCGTGTGATCACCGCGGTTGCCGCGGTGATCGCGGTGATCGCGATCGGCTCAGCACTCGTCCAGGCCTTCGGCGACGATCAGGTCGTCACTGATCCCCCATGGCCACCCGTGACTTCGAGTTCCGGCGCGACGACTGGCCGCCCTCCGACCAGCAGCCCTCCGACCAGCTCGTCCGGCGTTACGCCCATCACGGATGACGCACCCGACATCACGCCGACCACGCAGGGCTTCGGGGAGGTCGACATCAACCCGGGCTCGAAGGCCCAAGTATTGGACTTCACCGTCACCAACCCCAACGGCCAGACCATAGGCCTCGACTCCACGGACATACCCGGCGACACCGGCTTCTCGCGTGCGGGCGGCACCTGTGAAGACCAGCTGGCGGCCCATGCCTTCTGCACGGTGTCCGTCGCATTCTCACCGAGCCGGATAGGCCCGGCGAGCACTGAGCTCACCATCACGTCGGGGACGAGCACCGCCACGGCCAAGCTCTCCGGCACTGGATTCGCCTATCTCACGATCACCTTTGCCGGCCAGGACGATCAGACGGTCACAGTTGTTGACGGCGAGGGCGAAAAGGTCTGTGAGAAATCCAAGGAAGCAGCCGAATCTGATCCATGCGAAATGATCCCCGTCCTGGCGAACGGGCGTGAGCTGACCGCCTCCATCGACAACACCAAGTACGTCTTCAGCGGGTGGTCGGGTGACTGCACCAGTGACGCCCAGGGCGACACCCCCACCCCCACCCCCAGTAGCACCTCTCCCCCTTGCCGACTGCCCTCCGATCAGGAGGCCAAGGTGACCGCAACCTTCGCCCCCGTGACCGATCCTGATGGGATTGACGCCGGCTTATCAGTGCCATCACCCCATGCCACCGTCCCGCCGGCCTCGTTCTCAGTCGGCCCGACAACTGCGGGCACGTGAGTCCGCCGGACGGAAGGAACGAAGCAAGCGAATCTCAGCGGGTGGTGAGCCGCAAGCGCCGTGGCTTGAACCGCAGGGTGAGGTGGAGACTCGATTCCGTGTACGGATCCGAGTCATGGCACGACCCTCGATGTACCCGCCCGAGCTGCGCAAGCGCGCGATCCGCATGGTCACGGAGATCCGGTCCATCCAGATCGGGATTCACTCTCCGTGATAGAGGCGAGGCAAATCGATCAGTTGAATCGTGCGGTCACTCTTCGCGAGGTGATTCAGTTCATCGGTGAAGCCGGTGCCGCTGAAGCAGTACAGCCGCGTCGTCTCGGTGGCCGTGCCACTCCTGGTCAGGAGGGAACGGATGTGCCGGAGGCGTTCCAGGTGGCCGACCCCCATCACGTCGCTCCACTTCGCTTCTCCGATGGCGAGCAGCGACTGGCGGCCCTCGTGGGACTCGCCGTGGACGGCGACGTCGACTTCATGGCTGGTCCTGGCCGCAGGGTCGTTGACGGTTCCGCCTGCGACACGTGAGGCGTGTCCGCCGTGGGTGTCGGGCGCCGCGTGCCACCGGGCCCATTCCCGGCAGACCTGTTCGAAGTGCGGTCCGACGACCTTGCTGCGGAAGGTGGACTGGGTTCGGCGCCATACGTCGGGTGCCCGTCCGGGGCGTTCCAGGTCGCCCCAGGCCGGGCGCATGACCGCGTGGTAGAAGGTGACGAGCGGCTCGGCGATGCGATAGGCGGAGCGGTTGCGGCGAAAGGCATCGGCTTCGTGGGTGATCATGCCGACGTCCTGGAGAACGCTCAGCGGGTGGGCGAGGTCGGTGGACTTGCGCCCCAGGTAGTCGGCGATGCCACCACGAGCGGCGTTACCGGCAGCGATGGCCGCCAGCACCGAGTGATACAGCGCGGTGTCGTGGAGTTCGGGCTCCTCGGCGAGCAGGTAGCGGGCCTCACGGAAGAGCGGGCGCGCCGGGTTGAGCACGGCGCGGATGACCCAGTCGTCGAAGTCGTCCGGCCCGGCAGGGGTATCCCCTTGGGTGAACTCACGGCGGTAGGCGGGCGTACCCCCGACGACGGCATTGGTCAGCAACGCGGTGCGCGGATCGTCGATCTGCCAGAACTCGGCCGCGAGGCGGAAGTCCAGGGTGGGAACCACGAGTTCGAGGCCGGCTCGGCCACGCAGCGGAGCGCTACCGGACAGCAGCCTGCCCATGAAGGACAGCGCCGAGCCGCACAACAACAGACGCACGGGAGTGCTGGTGTGCTGGGCAGCAGGGTCCAGAGCGCGCTGGATGATCGAAGGCAGGGAGGGAGATGCCTTGGCGAGGAAAGGGAACTCGTCGATGACCGCCACGGTGGGGCCGCCCGCGTCGGCGATGCGCATGAGTTCCGTGACCGCCTCGTCCCAGTGCGCGAACCGGAACGGGGTGGGCTGCCCGCGATAACGGGCCAGTGCCTCTCCGAACTGACGCAGGGCGTCGGCCTCGGTGGTCTCGGTGGCGGTGAACATGAAGCCGCCGCTGGCACGAGTGACGGCATCGAGCAGGAAGGTCTTACCCTGCCGGCGACGACCGGAGACCACGCCCAGCGTGGCCCGCGGGCCCGGCAAGGTGGCGAACCGGGTCAGCTCGGCCCATTCGAAGGCACGGTCGAACATCTCGGCGGGCTTGTCCACAACACCAGCTCCCACATATAGATGCAGTTATTATATCTGCACTTATACGCCGTGCTGATCGACCATACCGACTCCTGATCACGCGAGGCGAACACCTGTCGGAGGACTCGGCGAGAGTGAGCCGAGCGGTGGGGCACACGGTAGTCGGAGTTCACGGCCGTGAGGATGTCCGCATCGTCGACCTCCAACTCGCGCCTACCGGGCGGCTCCGGGAGTACGACGGTGCACCGCGCGCGTACGGCATTCAAACCCCCGCCCTCACCCCGGACGGCATCACCGGGCCGACGGAACCGACCGAGCCAACCTTCCTGCGCAGGGTTGTGCGCCATCGACAACCTGGCCATGGCCGGCGCTTCCCACTCGAACGCTCGCCATCAATGCCGACTGCTGCACTACAGGCGCACCAATGCACCCCCTCCCGCACTCCATTGCCAACCAGAATCGATCAGGCAGAGGCGAGCCCTCGAAACCACAAGGCCAGAAGGGCACTCGCACGCACGCCCCCGAGGACCACGCCACACGAACCTCCGACCTACGCGTTGCGGCTGCGCAGGTCAACAGCCCCCCTCACGCCCGGACCAGACAGCACAACAACGAAAAACCCCAGGTCAGAAGCCTGACCTGGGGTTCAAAATGAGCCGCCTTCGGGATTCGAACCCGAGACCTACGCATTACGAGTGCGTTGCTCTGGCCATCTGAGCTAAGGCGGCACGCTGTCCGCACTATGGTGCGATCAGCAACGTCGGTAAGTCTACACAGTTTCCGGGGGTGCTCCGCACCAGCCCTGGGCACCCCCGGGACGCCCCGTACGGCAGGGCTACGAGCAGCGTTTTCCGTCCGCGGGAGGGGTTCCGCGCAGCAGGTACGCGTCGATCGCGGAGTCGATGCAGGAGCTGCCGCGGCCGTACGCGGTGTGGCCGTCACCCTCGTAGGTGAGGAGGCGGCCCGAGGAGAGTTGGGCGGCCAGGGCGCGGGCCCAGCGGTAGGGAGTGGCCGGGTCGCGGGTGGTGCCGACCACGACGATCGGGGCGGCGCCCGGCGCCTCGATACGGTGCGGCCTGCCCGTTGCCCTGACCGGCCAGTACGCGCAGTTGAGAGAGGCCCAGGCGAGGCCTTCGCCGAAGACGGGGGACGCCTTCCCGAAGGAGGGAAGGGCCTTCTCGACTTCCTCCGGACCGTCGAAGGCGGGCGGGAGGTCGAGGCAGTTCACGGCGGCGTTGGCGGACATCAGGTTGCTGTAGCGGCCGTCGCCGTCCCGCTCGTAGTAGCTGTCGGAGAGGACGAGCAGACCCGCGCCGTCGTTCTCCCTCATCGCCGAGGTCAGCGCCTCACGCAGCTGCGCCCAGGAGCTCTCGTCGTACATCGCCGCGATCACACCGGTGGTGGCCAGGGCCTCGCCGAGCCTGCGGCCGTCCGCATCGCCGGTGGGGATCGGGTGTGCGTCCAGCTTCCCGAAGAAGGCCTTGAGGTTCCGGCCGACCACGGCGGGCGTCGTGCCCCTCGCACCGAGCGGGCAGTCCGGCTGTTGCACACAGTCCTTCGCGAACGCCTGGAACGCCGTCTCGAAGCCCGCCGTCTGGTCGAGGTTCATCCGGCGCGCGGACAGCGAGGGGTCCATCGCGCCGTCCAGCACCAGCCGCCCCGCGCGGCCGGGGAACAGCCCCGCATACGTCGCCCCCAGGAACGTCCCGTACGACGCCCCCACGTAGTTCAGCCTCGCGTCACCCAGTACCGCCCGCACCATGTCCATGTCCCGCGCCGTCTCGACCGTCGACACGTGCCGCAGCAGCTCGGACGAGTGCACGCCGCAGCTCTCCGCGAACTCCTTGTAGGCGTCGACGAGTTCGCTGGTCTCGCGCGCGTCGTCGGGGGTGCTGTCCGTCTGGGTGTACGTGTCCATGTCCCGCCCGTCGAGACATTCGACCGGCTCACTGCGGGCGACTCCCCGCGGGTCCACCGCGACCATGTCGTACCGGGCCCGGACCTCGGCGGGGTAGCCGATGCCGGCGTACGCCTGCAGATAGCCGATCGCCGAGCCGCCCGGCCCGCCCGGGTTCACGAACAGCGACCCGAGGCGCTCACCCGGCCCGGTGGCCTTCTTGCGGGCGACGGCGAGCCGGACGTCCCCGTCGGCCGGCTTGTCGTAGTCGAGCGGCGCCTTCAGCGTGGCGCACTCGAAGCCCGGGACCCCGCAGCTGCGCCAATGCGCCCGCTGTCCGTAGTACGGCGCCAGTGCCGCAGGAGTCGACCGCGGCAGCGCGGCCAACGCCACGTCGGCGGCCGAGCTGTCCGCACTCCTCCAGGCGCCCCCGGAGCAGGCGGAGACCAGCAGCGCGGCGACCACGAGGAGGGCGCCGCCGGTATGAGTCGTGCGCGCCCTGCGAGCGGCAAGCTTCCGGCTGGTGCGGAGGGGGTTTCGCCTGATGTACATCGAGCGAGCGTAACTCTCCGAGTTGGATCACATGCCCTGAGTGAACAATCTGGCCCGTACGAGTGAAACCGGTCATCAGGTGATCGTCTGCCGGCTCTCAGCCCGCTCTCAGCGCCATCGTCATCGCCTCCACCGCGAGCAGCGGGGCCACATTGCGGTCGAGGGCCTCGCGGCAGGCGCCGATCGCCTCGATACGGCGCAGCGTGGTCTCCGGGGAGCTGCCGCGGGCGAGCCGCTCCAGGGCGTCCTCGGCGTCCGCGTTGGCGATCGCCACCCGGGAGCCGAGCTGGAGGGCGAGGACGTCGCGGTAGAAGGCGGTGAGGTCGGTCAGGGCGAGGTCGAGGCTGTCGCGCTGCGTACGCGTCCTGCGCCGCTTCTGCCTGTCCTCCAGGTCCTTCATCACGCCCGCCGTGCCGCGCGGCATGCGGCCGCCCTGGGAGGCGCCCATCGCCGCCTTCAGCTCCTCGGTCTCCTTGCCGTCCATCGCCTCGGCGAGCTGCTTGGCGTCGTCGGCCGCCGCGTCGACGAGTTCCTGCGCCGCCCTGAGGCAGCCGCCGACGTCCTCGACGCGCAGGGGCAGCTTCAGTACGGCGGCGCGGCGCTCGCGCGCGGCCGGGTCGGTGGCGAGGCGGCGGGCCCGGTCGACATGGCCCTGGGTGGCGCGGGCGGCGGCCATCGCGGCGGCCGGCTCGATGCCCTCCCGGCGCACGAGCATGTCAGCGACGGCGTCGACGGAGGGCGTGCTGAGGTTCAGGTGGCGACAGCGGGAGCGGATCGTCGGCAGGACGTCCTCGATGGAGGGGGCGCACAGCAGCCACACCGTCCGCGGGGCGGGCTCCTCCACGGCCTTGAGGACCGCGTTGGCCGACTTCTCGTTGAGTCGCTCGGCGTCCTCGACGAGGATGACCTGCCAGCGGCCGTTCGCCGGCGAGGTGAACGACTTCCTGACGGTGTCCCGCATGTCGTCGGCGAGGATCTGGGTGCCGACGGCGGCGACGGAGGTGACGTCGGCGTGGGTGCCGACGAGGGCGGTGTGACAGCCGTCGCAGAACCCGCAGCCGGGCACTCCCCCGAGGGCCCGGTCCGGACTGACGCACTGCAGCGCGGCGGCGAAGGCCCGCGCGGCCTGGTTCCGTCCCGCCCCGGGCGGTCCCGTGAACAACCATGCATGCGTCATCTTCGACGCCTCGGGCCGCGGAGCGGCGGTCGCGACGGCGGTGACCAGGGCATCGGCGTCCCGAGCGGCAGCGCTGAGCTGCTCGCTCACCCTCTCCTGGCCGACCAGGTCGTCCCATACGGTCATGGGTCACGCCGCCCTTTCGTCATGCTTCGTGCGTTGGGTCCATTGTGCGGGCGACCACTGACAACGGGGCGACGGCCGTTTGTCAGTTGCGGGCCGGTGGGTGCAGCTGGGCGTGCTTCCACCGCACCCACTCTGGGGCGCGGGGAACTGCGCGACCAGCCACGACGCACCCGCACCCGCACCCGCGAAGCAACCCGCTACCGCCCCCGACGCCGGCCCCGATCGTCCCCGTACTCGTCGTCATGCGGCCCCAGCAACTCATCCGCCAGCGAAGGCAGATCGTCCAACGGCGTCTCCTCGGCCCAGTCCGACCGGGCCCTCCGCCGAGGCGTCCCCGTCTCGTCGACCTGCGGCAGCTCCCGCGTCCGCTCCTCGTCCCGGAAGTACCCCGGCGGCACCCGGTCCGCGGGCCCGTCCCCCGACACCGGAGGCAGAACGGCCGTCTCGTCAGCGGAACCCGAAGGCACCGGCGGCAACACCGCGGTCTCATCCGCCGCACCCGAAGGCACCGGCGGCAGCACAGCCGTCTCATCAGCGGAGCCCGGCGGCACCGGCGGCTGCGGCAGCTCGGCCGTCACCTCGGAGTCGGCAGCACCGGAACCGGAGTCCGACTCACCGCCGTCCCCGTCCCCCTCCCCCTTGTCCATCCGAACCCGGGGAAGCACAGCCGTCTCGTCCACCGGCCCGCCCGACGCGTTCGTCGGCGTCACCACCGGCGTGGGAACAGTCGCCGCATCCAACCCGGCCGAAGGACTCGCGGCCTGCTTCGGCCCCGCCTCCGCCGCCGCGGCCGCGGACTCGGCGAGCCGTCGCGCCTCCTCCGCCCGCAGCAACGCCTCCTCGGCCTTGCGCTGCTTCTCCAGCCGCCGCGCCTCGGCCTCGGCACGCAGGCGTGCCTCTTCCTCCGCCTGCTTGCGGGCAACCTCTTCCTGGGCCTTGCGCCGTGCCTCTTCCTCGGCGCGCGTATTCTCCTCGGCGAGCAACCGAGCCCGCTCCTCCTCGGCCCGCTTGCGCGCTTCCTCGGCCCGTCGCCTGGCCTCCTCCGCCTGACGCTCGGCCTCGCGCCGCTGGGCCTCCTCCAGCTCGCGCCGCTTGCGCTCCTCCTCCTCGGCCTTCAGCCGGGCGAGCTGCTCCTGGCGCTCACGCTCCAGGCGCTCCTCCTCGGCCTTGCGCGCGGCCTCTTCCTCGGCCTTGCGCCGGGCTTCCGCCTCGGCCTTGCGGCGGGCCTCCTCCTGCTCCCGGATCTCCTGCTCCGACAGCGGCAGCATCTGGTCGAGCCGATGCCGTACGACGGTGGTGACGGCCTCGGGCTCCTGCCCGGCGTCCACGACCAGGTACCGCCCGAGGTCGGCCGCCGCCAGTGTGAGGAACCCGGACCGTACGCGCGCGTGGAACTCCGCAGGCTCCGACTCCAGCCGGTCCGGCGCCTCGGTGAAGCGCTCGCGGGCGATCTCCGGCGGGACGTCCAGAAGGACGGTGAGATGCGGCACCAGTCCGTCCGTCGCCCAGCGGTTGATGCGGGCGATCTCGGTCGGGGACAGGTCGCGTCCGGCGCCCTGGTACGCCACCGAGGAGTCGATGTACCGGTCGGAGATCACCACCGCACCGCGCTCCAGCGCGGGCCGGACCACGGTGTCCACGTGCTCCGCGCGGTCCGCCGCGTACAGCAGCGCCTCCGCGCGGTGCGAGAGCCCGGTGCTCGACACGTCCAGCAGGATCGACCGCAGCCGCTTGCCCACCGGGGTCGCCCCCGGCTCACGCGTCACCACGACCTCGTGCCCCTTGGCCCGGATCCACTCGGCGAGCGCCTCGGCCTGGGTGGACTTCCCGGCCCCGTCGCCGCCCTCCAGGGCGATGAAGAAGCCCGAGGAGGCGGGCACCGTCACCGGGTCGTCGCCGCCGAGCAGCGCGTCCCGCAGGTCATGTCGCAGGGGTACGCCGGAACGGTCGTCCACCTTGGCGAGGACCAACGCGGCCACCGGCAGCAGCAGCGCGCCGACCAGCATCAGGACGAACGCGGCACCGCCGTGCGCGAACACGAACTTGCCGTTCTCCAGCCGGTGCGGCCCGATCGCCGCGGCCACCACGGGCGCGACCAGCGCGCCGAGCGCCACACTGACCCGTACGACCGCGTGCAGGTGCTCGGTGGTCCGCGCCCGCCGGTATTCCTCGGTCTCCTGGTCGAGCAGGGTGTGCCCGGTGTTGGCGGCGACACCGGCGCCGACACCGGCCAGCACCTCGATCAGCAGCACGGTGGTGAGGTCCGGGACGAGCCCCGCGGCCAGCAGGGCGATACCGGTGAAGGCGATCGCCAGCGCGAGCAGCCGGCGCCGCGACAGCGAGACCAGCACCTTGGGCGCCGTACGGACACCGACCACGACTCCGCCGGTCAGCGCGCACACCATCAAGCCGTACGTCACGGGCCCGCCGCCCAGGTCCTTGGCGTGCAGCACGGCGACGGCCACGGCGGTCGCGATCGCCCCGGCGACGGCGGCGCAGGCCGGCACGAGCAGCGGGATCGCGCCGGTACGGCCCTTGTCGACGCCGGTGGCCGTCTTGGGCCGGCGCAGCCCCTCCAGCGGCGAACGCGCGCGCGGGGTGCGGGTGTCGGGCAGTTCGAGGAAGGTCAGCACCGACAGGGACGCGGCGAACAGGCCGGCCGCGACGTACGAGGCGAGGGCCGCCTGGTGCTGACCGAACCAGTCGATGCCGGAGCCCAGGAGGTTGTTGAGCAGCCCCGCGGCGACGAGCGCGGCGCCGGCCAGCGGGATCACCACGAAGGTGGTGCGCAGCGACAGGCGGCGCAGGGCGTCCAGGTGGTCCGGCAGCGGTCGTACCGTGGCCCCCTCCGGAGGAGGAGCTGGGAGCAGGGCGGGCGCCGCGCTCTCGCGGCACACGGTCCAGAAGCGCTCGGCGACACCGGTCACGAAGGCGGTCACCAGGAGCACCGCCAGGGCGTTGTCCGGTGTCCAGTCGATCCACAGTGGGGCGACGATGAGCAGCGCGACCCTCAGTCCGTCGGCGCCGACCATGGTCCAGCGGCGGTCGAGCGGGCCCTCCTGCGAAGTGAGCGAGGTCAGCGGGCCGAGCAGGACTGCGCCGAACAGCAGCGTCGCCAGGATGCGCGTACCGAAGACGGTCGCCACCGCGAACGCCACGCCCCGGTAGCCGCCGCCGAACGAGCCCTCGGCGATCGCCGCCTGGAGGGCCAGCAGCACCAGCACCAGAAGCGCGAGGGTGTCGCCGATCCCACCCACGAGCTGGGCGCTCCACAGGCGTTTGAGCTGGGGCCTGCGCAGCAGTGCGCGGACCGCACGCTCGCGGGAGTCCGCGACCAGGGCGTCGTCGGGGGCCGGGTCAACGGCCGTTGGCTGCTCGGCACGGGTCATGCTTTCAGCCTATCGGCAGCCACCGACAGCCCGGACGCCCGTCCTGACGTGCGCACGTCCCGACACCAAAGTGATGCCGGGACGTTCGCTTTGCGAAGCCTCAGTGGACGAACAGCGCCGAACTCAGTCCTCGGCCGCCGTGTTCGAGGCCGCCGCCGTCTTCGCGGTGGCGGTGGTCTTCTTCGCCGTCGTCTTCTTGGCCGTCGTCTTCTTGGCGGCCGTGGTCGTCTTCTTCGCCGCGGTCTTCTTGGCGGCCGTCGCCTTCTTGGCCGGGGCCTTCTTCGCGGGCGCCTTCTTCGCCGTCTTCTTCGCGGGGGTCTTCGCCCGCTTCTCGGCGAGCAGTTCGTAGCCGCGCTCCGGGGTGATCTCCTCGACGCTGTCGCCGGAGCGCAGGGTCGCGTTGGTCTCCCCGTCGGTGACGTACGGCCCGAAGCGGCCGTCCTTCACCACGACCGGCTTCTCGCTGACCGGGTCGGTGCCCAGCTCCTTCAGCGGCGGCTTGGCGGCCGCGCGACCGCGCTGCTTGGGCTGCGAGTAGATCTCCAGCGCCTCTTCGAGGGTGATCGTGAAGAGCTGGTCCTCGGTCTGGAGGGACCGCGAGTCGGTGCCCTTCTTCAGATACGGCCCGTAGCGGCCGTTCTGCGCGGTGATCTCCTGGCCCTCGGCGTCGGCGCCGACGACCCGCGGCAGCGACATCAGCTTGAGCGCGTCCGCGAGGGTCACGGTGTCCAGGGACATCGACTTGAACAGCGAGGCCGTACGCGGCTTCACGGCGTTCTTGCCGGTCTTCGGGGTGCCCTCGGGGAGCACCTCGGTGACGTAGGGGCCGTAACGGCCGTCGCGGGCGATGATCTGACGGCCCGTCTCCGGGTCGGCGCCGAGCTCGAAGTCACCGCTCGGCTTGGCGAGCAGCTCCTCGGCGAACTCGACGGACAACTCGTCCGGGGCCAGGTCCTCTGGCACGTCGGCCCGCTGGTGGTTCTCGGAGTCCTTCTCGCCGCGCTCGATGTAGGGGCCGTAGCGGCCGACCCTGAGCACGATGTCGTTGCCGACCGGGAACGAGGAGACCTCGCGCGCGTCGATCGCGCCCAGGTCGGTCACGAGCTCCTTGAGGCCGCCGAGGTGGTCCCCGTCGCCGTTGCCGGCGTCGGCCGCGCCGCCCGCGGCGGAGCCGCTGTCGGACGCTGTCTCACCGAAGTAGAAGCGCTTCAGCCACGGCACGGACTGCGCCTGACCGGCGGCGATGCGGTCGAGGTCGTCCTCCATCCGGGCGGTGAAGTCGTAGTCGACGAGCCGCCCGAAGTGCTTCTCCAGGAGGTTGACCACGGCGAAGGACAGGAAGGACGGGACGAGTGCCGTGCCCTTCTTGAAGACATAGCCGCGGTCGAGGATGGTGCCGATGATCGAGGCGTACGTCGACGGGCGGCCGATCTCGCGCTCTTCGAGCTCCTTGACCAGGCTGGCCTCGGTGTAGCGGGCCGGGGGCTTGGTGGCGTGCCCGTCGACCGTGATCTCCTCGGCGCTCAGGGCGTCGCCCTCGGCGACCTGGGGCAGTCGGCGCTCGCGGTCGTCCAGCTCGGCGTTCGGGTCGTCGGCGCCCTCGACGTACGCCTTCAGGAAGCCGTGGAAGGTGATCGTCTTGCCGGAGGCGCTGAACTCGACGTCACGGCCGTCGGCCGCGGTGCCACCGATCTTCACGGTGACGCTGTTGCCGGTCGCGTCCTTCATCTGGGAGGCGACGGTGCGCTTCCAGATGAGCTCGTAGAGCCGGAACTGGTCGCCGGTCAGACCGGTCTCGGCCGGGGTGCGGAAACGATCACCCGAGGGACGGATGGCCTCGTGCGCCTCCTGGGCGTTCTTGACCTTCCCGGCGTACGTCCGCGGGGCCGACGGCAGGTAGTCGGCGCCGTAGAGCTGGGTGACCTGGGCGCGGGCGGCGGTGATCGCCGTGTCGCTCAGGGTCGTGGAGTCCGTACGCATGTAGGTGATGAAGCCGTTCTCGTACAGCTTCTGGGCCACCTGCATGGTCGCCTTCGCGCCGAAGCCGAGCTTGCGCGAGGCCTCCTGCTGGAGGGTCGTCGTACGGAACGGGGCGTACGGCGAGCGGCGGTACGGCTTCGACTCGACCGAGCGGACCGCGAACCGCGTCTGCTCCAGGGCGGCGGCCAGGGCGCGGGCGTTCGCCTCGTCGAGGTGGAGGGTGTTGGCGCTCTTGAGCTGTCCCAGGGAGTCGAAGTCACGGCCCTGTGCGACCCGCCTGCCGTCGACGCTCTGGAGGCGGGCGACCAGCGACGACGGGTCCGAGGGGTCTCCCGCGCGGCCGGTCGCGAAGGTGCCCGTCAGGTCCCAGTACTCGGCGGAACGGAACGCGATGCGCTCGCGTTCCCGCTCCACCACGAGCCGGGTGGCGACCGACTGGACACGGCCCGCCGACAGGCGCGGCATGACCTTCTTCCACAGGACCGGCGAGACCTCGTAGCCGTAGAGGCGGTCGAGGATGCGGCGGGTCTCCTGGGCGTCGACCAGCTTCTGGTTCAGCTCGCGGGGGTTGGCGACGGCGGCCTGGATCGCGGCCTTGGTGATCTCATGGAAGACCATCCGCTTGACCGGGACCTTGGGCTTCAGGACCTCCTGGAGGTGCCACGCGATGGCCTCGCCCTCGCGGTCCTCATCGGTGGCGAGGAAGAGTTCGTCGGAGTCCTTGAGCAGGTCCTTGAGCTTCTTGACCTGGGCCCGCTTGTCGGCGTTGACGACATAGATGGGCTCGAAGTCGTGCTCGACGTCCACGCCGAGCCGACGGACCTCGCCGGTGTACTTCTCCGGCACTTCCGCGGCGCCGTTGGGGAGGTCGCGGATGTGCCCGACGCTCGCCTCGACGACGTATCCGGGGCCGAGATAGCCCTTGATCGTCTTCGCCTTGGCAGGCGACTCGACGATGACGAGTCGGCGGCCGCCCTGTGCGGTCTCGCTGGTCGGGGACAACTTCGCTCTTCTCTCCGGTCGACGCTGGGATCACTCCCCAGGCCTTGGTTCCCGGGGTCGGGTCATGCTGACGCTGCGGAGTGTGACGGTACATCCCGCCCCCGTGTCAAACGGGAAAAGCCCGCAACGGCCACTCGAACGGTAACCCGACTACCGCCATTCCTGCCGCCCGGAGTGCCCACCGGCCTTTTCGAGGCCATCCGGAGGGTGATCTCCCAATTGCCGGCCGACCCACTTGGCGAGGCGTCCCAGCAGGCGTTCTAGAGGCGGGTGAAGCACCATGCGGCGAGGGCCAGCGTGATGAGCGCGGCGAGGGTCGCGACGGTCGCGGATGCGACGGGACTCACACCATGGGCGACGGGTTGGCGTTGGCGCACACGGGCCGCGGTCCACATCAGCAGGCCTCCCCCGAACAGGGCGAACACCACTCCCGCGAAGATCGCCGGTCCGCTGTCCATGGTTCCCCGTGCCCCTTTTCTCCCGTCCGCGCGTGCTGCTGCCATGGAGAGTGACACGCGCGGGCGGCGCACAGACGAACCCCGGGTGAACGCCGCGCCGACGCGGCTGTGGACTCCTCCCGGAACCGGGCCCCGGCCGACCGCCCCAACCCCGCAGAGGTCGCCCAGGTCGCCCGACGGATGCCGTCCGATTCTCGCCCGGGTTCTCACCCGGATCCCGTGCATCCCCGATCGGGCGCGCACCGGATTCGGTACGGAAACCGACCGGATTCAGACCGCGCCGGGCGGGGGTATCTTCCCGCTCGACTGCTTGTTGTCGGTCAGGCTCACCGTGCACACGATCTTGTTGAATCCCTTCTTCCAGTCGTCCTCGTCGGCCACCCAGCCGTACACGAGACGCTGCTGACTGGGCGCCCAGGTGGACTCGAATTTGTTGCCGCACAACTTGGTCGCGTTGTCGGTGCCCTTCTTGTAGCTCATTTCGGCGGGGGCCTGAACAGTGCCGATCACCTGGTCGGTGTGGGGTTTCGCGCAGTCGGTGAGCGGTGCCTTGTAGCCGTCGTCGAGCTGCTGGTAGACCCAGCAGTCGCCGACGCTCATCTGACCGACCCACAGGTCGGTGCCCAGATCGCGGAAGCTGCCCACCTCACCGCCTATCGCGGCATGGCGGCCGAGTACCAGACATGCCGTACCACTGCCCGCCGCGCCGAAGCCCTCCTCGGTCGGCAGTACGGCGTACCCGGCCGCGTCCGGCAGCGCGTCCACGACGGGCCGGCTCAGGTTCGCGCAGCGTTTCGCGCCCTGGGCCCTGGCGTCGGCGAAGTCGGTGGCCATGTCGACCGCCACGACCTGGCCGTCCGGCCAGTCGTCCGCGCAGTCCACGACACCGAGGTTCGGCGCCGACCTGAACGGCGTCCCCGACCACACCGCCTGCACACAGTCACCGGTCTCCAGGGGCTCGTCGAGCCCGACCAGATCGCCGTACGGCAGCACGGGCCCGGTCGGCGACGGGGTCCCCGGTGAGCCGCTCGCGCCGGCCGAGGGCGACGACTTGGTCGCGGTGTCCTTCTTGCCGTCGTCCCCGGCCAGCGACACGACTCCCCACGCGCCGCCCGCGATGACGAGAAGCCCCCCGACGACGAGCGCGACGAGCGCGAGGCGCTTCCTAGCGGGGCGCCGGGCGGGCGTCGGGGGCGCATGGCCCCCGGGCCCGCCCGGTCCGCCGAATCCGCCCGCACCGTGATTGCCGAAGACGGTTGGCGTGCCCGCGGCGGTGGGCATGCCAGGGGCGGTCGGCCCGCCCGCGCCGCCGTATCCACCGGGTGGGCCGCCCGGACCGCCGTATCCACCGAGTGGGCCGCTTCCGTACGGCTGCGAGGCGCCGTCGCCCGAGTACAGCGCCGAGCCCGAAGGGGACGCCGGAGCACTCCCGCCGTAGGGCTGCGCGCCGGCGTACGGGGTCGCTTGGCCACTGCCGGCATACGGCGGTTGGGGAGCCGCACTGCCGTACGGACCGGCCGAACCCTCACCACCTCCCAACGGTGAACGCCCGCCCTGCGCATAGGGATTGCCCGGTTCCGGCGACTGTCCGGCAGGTGGCGGCCACGCGCTGTACGGCGGCGTGGCCGAGCCGCCGCCCCCACTCGCCCCCACTGGAGTGTTCGGCGTCGGCGGCGCACCCGGTGTCTGCGGAGTACCCGGTGTCTGTGGAGTACCGGGCCCGGGACCCCAGCCTCCGGCCGGCGGGCCGAACGCACCCACGGCCCCACCGCCGACCGCGCCCCAGGCTCCCGCAGAGCCCAGCACAACCCCCTCCAGCCCCCGCTTGACCGCTTCCGGCGAGAACCTGCGCACGGGGTCCTTGACCAGCAGTCCCAACAGCACCGGCGTCAGTTCGTCGGCCCGGACGGGCGGGGTGGGGTCCTCGCCCAGCAGGGCCGTCAGCGTGGCGTACTCACCGTGGCGGTCGAAGGGGCCATGGCCTTCGACGGTGGCGTAGAGCGTGGCGCCCAGGGAGAACAGGTCGGCGGCCGGGGTGGGCGGTTCGCCCCGCGCGCGCTCCGGGGCGAGATAGCCCGGTGTGCCGAGGATGCCGGCGGTCGCGGTGAGCCGGGGCTCACCGGACTCGGGCTGGAGGGCGATGCCGTAGTCGGTGAGCAGCACGCGTGCGTACGGGTCGCCCGAGGCGTCGGGCGCCAGAAGGATGTTGGCCGGTTTCACATCCCTGTGCAGGATGCCGATGCGGTGTCCCGCGGTGAGGGCGTCGAGGACGGCGAGACCGATGCGGGCCACCTGCGCGGGCGGCAGGGGCCCGGAACGCCGTACGACCGCCTGGAGGTCCACCGCGTCCGGTACGTACTCCATGACGATCCACGGCAGTCCCTCGTACATCACCACGTCGTGCACCGTCGCCACATGCGGATGGCCGCGCAGCCGGGCCGCGTGCCGGGCCTCGCTGCGGGCCCGGGCAATGCGCTGGGCCGTCTCGGTCGCGTCCATCGGCACGTCCGGAAGCGCGATCTCCTTGATCGCGACCTCGCAGGCCAGTTCCTCGTCGTACGCGAGCCAGACACGGCCCATGCCGCCCGCGCCGAGCGTCCGCAGCAGCCGGTACCGGCCGTTGATGATCCTGCCCTCGCCGTGATCCGGCGTCTCCCCCGCCATCACGCCTCCCCCCGAGACCTGAGCCCGAGACAGCGCGCCTCCCCCGAGAACGCGTCAGCTCTGTCTCTCGAAGGTAGCTTCGCACCTACCACTGACAGGAGGCCTTTTCGGGGCCAATCCCGCCAGACCGGGCGCAGAAGCCCCAGGGGTGCGGGGGCGCCTCAGCGGGCACGCCCCGCCGGATTCACGCCGGCTCCAGAAACCCCTGCTCCACCAGCAGCCGGATCTGCGCGGGCGTACGGTCGCGCAGCACGACCGGGTCCTCGCCCATGAGCTGGGCGATCGCGTCCAGGATGCGGCCCGCGCTCAGCGAGCCGTCGCACACGCCGGCGAAGCCCGCGCCGACCGTGTCCACCTGGGTGGCCCGGCGCATCCCGCGGTGCTGGCGCAGCACGACGTGCTCCGGGTCCTCCGCGCCGGGCAGCCCGACCTGTTCCTGGACGATCTCGGGCACGAGTTTGAAGTGGGCCTCCAGCAGGGCCGCGTCATCGTGGGCGCGCAGGTAGTCGAGGCGCTCGAAGTGCGCCTGGACCGCGTCGCCGAGCGGCTGCTCGACCGGGTGCGGCCACTCCTCCACGGTGATCGCGGGCACGGCGGAGCCCGTCCTGCGCAGGGTGATCCAGCCGAAGCCCACGGCCTTCACCTTGCGCGCCTCGAACTCGTCCAGCCAGGCGTCGTAGAGCGCCTGGTACTCGGCCTGGTCACCGCGGTGGTCGCCGGCGTCCCTGAGCCACAGCTCGGCGTACTGGGTGACGTCCTGCACCTCGCGCTGCACGATCCACGCGTCGCAGCCGCGCGGCACCCATGACCTGAGCCTGTCCTGCCAGTCCTCCCCCTCCACGTGCTGCCAGTTGGCGAGGAACTGCGCGAACCCGCCCTGGTTCAGCAGCTCCCCCGCCCCCTGAACGACCGAGCGGCACAGATCGTCCCCGCCCATCCCGCCGTCGCGGTACGTCAGCCGGGCGCCGGGCGAGATCACGAACGGCGGGTTCGACACGATCAGGTCGTACGTCTCCCCCTGCTTGAGCGGCTCGAACAGCGAGCCCTCCCGCAGATCGGCCGCGGGGGCGCCGGACAGCGCCAGCGTGAGCGCGGTGATGTGCAGCGCGCGCGGGTTGACATCGGTCGCGCACACGCGTGTGGCGTGCTGCGCGGCATGCAGGGCCTGGATTCCGGACCCGGTCCCGAGGTCGAGGGCCGACGACACGGCCGTACGGACCGTGATGGCCGCGAGGGTCGTGGAAGCACCACCGACTCCGAGGACGACGCCCTCCTCACGGCTTCCGATGCCCCCGGCTCCGCCGACAGCGCACCCCAGGTCCGACACGATGAACCAGTCCTCGCCGCCGGACCCGCCGTACGGCCGTACGTCCACCGTCGCGGCCACCTCATCGGTACCGACACGGATCAGCCAGCCGCTCTCCAGACACGCGTCCACGGGCAGGACGTCCGCCACGCGCGCATGGGGCACCGGTTGCTGGAGGAGGAACAGACGTACGAGCACCTCCAGCGGGGTGTCCCCGCGGGTCGCCCGGAGCGCGGGGACCGTCTCGCTGCGCGCGAGCGCCGCGTACGCGGGCGCACCGAGCAGTTCGAGCAGCCCGTCAGCGGTGAAGGAGGCCCCGAGCAGGGCCTCCCGCAACCGGGTGGTGACGTCGTGACGGCCAGAGGCGGGGGCGGCGGGCAGTGCCGGCAGACTCGAGGTACTCACGCCACCATTGTGGCCCGCACCCGCCCACGGCACGCCCCCTCTGAGAACTCAGGGGGCCACTCAGCCGCCGCAGGCGAGGGCCGACGCCGAGTCACGAGCGGCGAGCGGCTTCAGACCGACGAGGACGCTGATCCGAAGGTCATCGAGACCGACATACGCCAGACCCAGGTCGTCAACGCCGACAGGTGCGCCAAGCCTCACGCCGCCGAAGGCCACCGAGGCCCGCGCCGACCCGCCTCCTCGAACCCGGCCACTCAGCTGTCGGTCGCCGACGCCGACGCCGAGACCTGCTTGCAGCCCGACTGCTCGGCCAGCGCCTGCTTGGTGTCGCCGGACTCCAGCTTCTTCAGCGCGGCGAGGGCGGTCTGGCGCTGCGTCTCGACCTTCTTCATCTCGGCCGAGACGTCCTTGAGGCCGCTCGCGAACTTCGCCTGGTCCTTGGTGTCGAGCCCGTCCACCTGGGTCTTCATGTCGGCGTAGGCCGTCGAGAGGGCCGTGAGCTGCTTGACGGCGTCCTGGAGGTTCTTCTCGCCCTCCTCGGCACCGGGAGGCGCCCCGGCGTTCCGGATGACCGTGGCGCGCGCCTTGTAGCCGTCGGACAGGTCCTGGAAGGCCTGGGAGTCGGCCTTCTGGAGCTCCGCCGGAGTGCTCTCGGTGTCCTCGGCCGCCTTGGTGATCGCGTCGTAGGCCGCCGTGATCTTCTTGTTCTGGGCCGGCACCAGGTCGCAGACCTTCTTGGCCCAGGCGTCGAGTTCCTTGTTGTCCTCGCTGCCACCGCATCCCGTCAGTGCCAGTACCAGTACCGCACCGCCGGACAGTGCGGCCGCGAGCTTCTTGTTCACCGGATTGGTCCCTTCCATGGCCTCTCGGCCACCGGACGTTACACGGCACAGACACCACACCCACACACCGAATGACGCAGATGGCACCATTTGCAACTGTTTGCACCAAGCGAGAGAAGCCTCACGGCCGAGGGGCGCGCACGCACAAGGAGGGCGGGCGGCGCATGAACACGCGCCGCCCGCCCACCCCTTGAGCTGGGGCCTCACCGAACGGCCGTCGAGGGGCCTACGAAACCACCGCGGGATCCGCCGACTTGGCCACCTTCTCCTCGTTGTCTTCGTCACCCACGGCGATGCCACGCCGCTTGGAGACGTAGACCGCGCCGGCGATCACGAGGAACGCGAGGACGGCGATGAAGATCCGTACGCCGATGCTCTTGTCGTCGCCGTAACTGAACTTGATCACCGCCGGGGCGATCAGCAGCGCCACCAGGTTCATGACCTTCAGCAGCGGGTTGATCGCGGGGCCCGCGGTGTCCTTGAAGGGGTCGCCGACGGTGTCACCGATCACCGTGGCGGCATGGGCCTCGCTGCCCTTGCCACCGTGGTGACCGTCCTCGACGAGCTTCTTGGCGTTGTCCCAGGCACCGCCGGAGTTCGCCAGGAACACCGCCATCAGGGTGCCCGCGCCGATCGCGCCCGCGAGGAACGCGCCGAGCGCGCCGACCCCGAGGGTGAACCCGATGAAGATCGGCGCCAGCACGGCGAGCAGACCGGGCGTGGTGAGTTCGCGCAGGGCGTCCTTGGTGCAGATGTCGACGACCTTGCCGTATTCCGGCTCCTCGCTGTAGTCCATGATCCCGGGATGGTCGCGGAACTGCCGCCGCACCTCGTACACCACGGAACCCGCCGACCTCGACACCGCGTTGATCGCCAGCCCCGAGAAGAGGAAGACGACCGCCGCGCCGGCGATCAGGCCGACGAGGTTGTTGGGCTGCGAGATGTCCATCATCAGGCTCATCGGCGCGCCGTCCCCGCTGAGCTTCTCGCCGACGTCCTGCGCGCCGGTCGTGATCGCGTCGCGGTACGACCCGAAGAGCGCCGAGGCCGCGAGGACCGCGGTGGCGATGGCGATGCCCTTGGTGATGGCCTTGGTGGTGTTGCCGACGGCGTCCAGGTCGGTGAGCACCTGTGCGCCCGCGCCCTCGACGTCGCCGGACATCTCGGCGATGCCCTGCGCGTTGTCGGAGACCGGCCCGAAGGTGTCCATGGCGACGATCACACCGACCGTGGTGAGCAGACCGGTGCCGGCCAGCGCCACCGCGAACAGCGCCAGCATGATCGAGGTGCCGCCGAGCAGGAACGCCCCGTAGACGCCGAGGCCGATCAGCAGGGCGGTGTAGACGGCCGACTCGAGACCGATCGAGATACCCGCGAGGACGACGGTGGCGGGCCCTGTGAGCGAGCTCTTGCCGATGTCCTGGACCGGGCGCCGGTTGGTCTCGGTGAAGTAGCCGGTCAGCTGCTGGATGACGGCGGCGAGCAGGATGCCGATCGCCACCGCGACCAGGGCGAGGATCCGCGGATCGCCGTCCCTGCCGCTGATCGCCGTGTCGGTGACCCCGTCGAGGTCGGCGTACGTCCCCGGCAGGTAGACGAAGACGGCGATCGCCACCAGCACGAGCGAGATCACCGCGGAGATGAAGAACCCGCGGTTGATCGCGGACATGCCGCTGCGGTCGGACCGGCGCGGCGCGACCGCGAAGATGCCGATCATCGCGGTGATCACACCGATCGCCGGGACGAGCAGCGGGAAGGCGAGTCCGAAGTCGCCGAAGGCCGCCTTGCCCAGGATCAGCGCGGCGACCAGGGTCACGGCGTACGACTCGAAGAGGTCGGCCGCCATGCCCGCGCAGTCGCCCACGTTGTCGCCCACGTTGTCGGCGATGGTCGCGGCGTTGCGCGGGTCGTCCTCCGGGATGCCCTGCTCGACCTTGCCGACCAGGTCGGCGCCGACGTCGGCGGCCTTGGTGAAGATGCCGCCGCCGACCCTCATGAACATCGCGATGAGCGCCGCGCCGAGACCGAAACCCTCCAGGACCTTCGGCGCGTCGGCCGCGTACACCAGCACCACACAGGAGGCGCCCAGCAGACCGAGCCCCACCGTGAACATGCCGACCACGCCGCCCGTACGGAAAGCGATCTTCATGGCTTTGTGGGAGACGGCGGTGAGATCCTTTTCCGGCTCGCCTTCCGCCGGAGTGGCTTCTCGCGCCGCCGCGGCCACACGCACATTGCTGCGCACGGCGAGCCACATGCCGATATAGCCGGTGGCCGCCGAGAACGCGGCGCCGATCAAGAAGAACACGGATCGGCCTGCGCGCTGACTCCAGTCGTCCGCGGGCAGCAGCATGAGCAGGAAGAACACGACGACGGCGAATACGCCGAGCGTGCGCAACTGGCGTGCCAGATAGGCGTTCGCGCCTTCCTGGATGGCCTTCGCGATCTTTTTCATGCTGTCGGTGCCCTCGCCGGCCGCGAGCACCTGGCGTACCAGGACCCCCGCCACCACGAGCGCCGCCAGGGCGACGACCGCGATGACCGCGATCAGCACCCGGTTGTCGTCGGTGAGCACCGCGGCTGCGAGGGTTGTTGTGGGCTGGTCCAACTGATCAGGGGTAGAAAGCCCCGCCATTCGTCCTCCTTGACGCTTGGGCTGAGCTCAAGATGTGGACGGATTGTAGGTACCCAGTCCTGATCAAAACAGGGCGCGGGTAAACGGAATTCGCCTTTACAGAACCTGAAAGCAGTAATGCCCCGGGGGCATTCTCGACCGATATCTAGATCGTGAACCAATTCACGATATGCATCGCGCCAGACCACTGTAGGCACAGAAAGCCCACGCCGACATGCGGGAGGGCCCCACCGGCTGGTGGGGCCCTCCCGCATGTCGAACAGAAATCTGATTCAGGCGAGGCAGATTCAGGGGAGCACCGCGGCCGGCGGCGTGGTCGGCCAGGTCATACGGATCTGTCCGCCATGTTCCCCTGCGGTGACCTCGACGTCGTCGACGAGGCCGCTGATGACCGCGAGGCCCATCTCGTCCTCTTCGGTCTCCGCGTCGAAGTCCTCGCCCGCAGCGCCCGGAGCCCGGTCACCCGGGGCCGAACGCGGCGCCTCGTCGCCGACCTCGATGGAGAACTGCTTCTCCTCCTCGATCAACAGCACCTTGACCGGCGAGGTGATGCCGCCGCTCTGGTGCAGTCCGACGGCACGGGTACAGGCCTCGCCGACGGCGAGTCTGACCTCGTCGAGGACGGCCTCGTCCACCCCGGACCTGCGCGCCACCGCCGCCGCCACCAAACGGGCGGTCCTGACGTGCTCGGGCAGCGCGCTGAAACGGAGTTCAACGGTGGCCATGCGTCCCCCTCGGAACTACGGGCGTGCTGTCGGGGGACCGGGCCGCCGAAAGCCCGGACCCCCTCCTGGTACTTCTGCCGACGTCCTTCGCCGATCCGGGCACGGGCCCGGAAACGGGTCAGTCGGTCGCCGCCACCGCTTCGTCGACCGAGGTGTGGATCGGGAACACCTTGGTGAGACCGGTGATACGGAAGATCTTGAGAATGCGCTCCTGGTTGCAGACCAGGCGCAGCGAGCCCTCATGGGCACGCACACGCTTCAGGCCGCCGACCAGCACGCCGAGACCGGTGGAGTCGAGGAAGTCCACGCCCTCCATGTCGACGACAAGGTGGAAACTGCCGTCATTCACCAGCTCGACCAGCTGCTCGCGCAGCTTGGGCGCGGTATATACGTCGATTTCGCCACCGACCCTGACGATCGTGCGATCGCCGATGGTCTCGGTCGACAGGGACAGGTCCACGGATCCTCCAGCACCTTGCTATCGAGCGGTCGCCCCTCGGGACACCTCGGCAGAGCCCCCGGGACGGTTCGCCAGCCGCGATGGCATTCAATCACTTACCGGCAGGCGTGCACGACGCCTTGGTCCCATTGTCCGTCACGCCAGTGACACACTCGGTGCCGATGGCCAAGAATCTCCGATCCGATCGAGCCACGACGGACGCCGGTCCCCGCCCCACGCCGAGCACGGTCCTGGACCGGCTCGCCGCCGGGCCGAGCCGGGCTGCGCGCATCACTCATACGGAGCACTTGCCCCCGCGCGAGGGTCGCCATGCCGTCTGGCCCGACCGGATCCGCTCGGAGGTCGTCGCCGCCGTCCAGGCCTGCGGCATCGAGCATCCCTGGGCCCACCAGGCACGCGCGGCCGAACACGCCCTGGACGGCGAGTCGGTCGTCGTCGCCACCGGCACCGCCTCCGGCAAGTCCCTGGCGTACCTCGTGCCGGTCCTCTCCACCCTCCTGGAGGGCTCGGAGGCCCCGAACGGCCGCGGCGCCACCACGCTCTACCTGGCCCCCACGAAGGCCCTGGCAGCGGACCAGTGCCGCTCCGTGAAGGAACTTTCACAACCGCTTGCCAATTCCGTACGCCCCGCGGTCTACGACGGCGACACGCCGTTCGAGGAACGCGAGTGGATCCGCCAGTACGCCAACTACGTCCTCACCAACCCGGACATGCTGCACCGCGGGATACTCCCGTCCCACGCCCGCTGGTCCTCCTTCCTGAAGGCGCTCAAGTACGTCGTCATCGACGAGTGCCACACCTACCGGGGTGTCTTCGGCTCCCACGTGGCCCAGGTCCTGCGCCGCCTGCGCCGCCTCTGCGCCCGCTACGGCGCCTCCCCCGTCTTCCTGCTGGCCTCCGCCACCGCAGCCGAGCCCTCGGCGGCCGCCCGCCGCCTGACCGGCCTCCCGGTGGTCGAGGTCGCCGACGACGCCTCCCCGCGCGGCGAACTGGTCTTCGCGCTCTGGGAGCCCCCGCTCACCGAGATGCAGGGCGAGAAGGGCGCCCCCGTCCGTCGAACGGCCACCGCGGAGACGGCCGACCTCCTCACCGACCTCGCCGTGCAGGGCGTGCGCTCGGTGGCCTTCGTCCGCTCCCGGCGCGGCGCCGAGCTGATCTCCGTGATCGCCCAGGAGCGGCTGGCCGAGGTCGACCGCACCCTGGCCCGCCGTGTGGCGGCGTACCGCGGCGGCTACCTCCCCGAGGAGCGCCGAGCCCTGGAACAGGCCCTCCATTCCGGAGAGTTGCTCGGCCTCGCCGCCACGACCGCCCTGGAACTCGGCATCGACGTCTCCGGACTGGACGCCGTGCTGATCTCCGGCTACCCCGGCACGCGCGCGTCCCTGTGGCAGCAGGCGGGCCGGGCCGGCCGCGCGGGCCAGGGCGCCCTGGCCGTCCTGGTCGCCCGCGACGACCCCCTGGACACCTTTCTCGTCCACCATCCCGAGGCCCTCTTCGACCAACCCGTGGAGTCCACCGTCCTTGACCCGGACAACCCGTACGTCCTCGCTCCCCACCTGTGCGCGGCGGCGGCGGAACTGCCGCTGACGGACGAGGACATGGAGCTGTTCGGCCCTGCGACGGAGGATCTGCTGCCGCAGCTGGAGTCCGCGAAGCTCCTGCGCCGCCGCACCAAGGCCTGGCACTGGACCCGCCGGGAACGGGCCGCCGACCTCACCGACATCCGCGGCCAGGGCGGCACCCCGATCCAGATCGTCGAGTCCGGCACGGGCCGCCTCCTCGGCACGGTCGACGCGGGCGCCGCCCACACCACCGTCCACGAGGGCGCGGTCCACCTCCACCAGGGCCGTACGTACCTGGTCCGGTCGTTGGACCTGGAGGACTCGGTGGCACTGGTCGAGGAGGCGAGCCCGTCGTATTCGACGGTCGCCCGAGACACGACGTCCATCGCCGTCCTGGAGACCGACGTCGAAGTCCCCTGGGGCGAGGGCAGGTTGTGCTACGGCTCCGTCGAGGTCACCAACCAGGTGGTCTCCTTCCTCCGCAGACGTCTGATCACCGGTGAAGTGCTCGGCGAGACGAAACTCGACCTCCCTCCTCGTACGCTCCGCACGCGCGCGGTGTGGTGGACGGTCACCGAGGACCAGCTCGACGAGGCCCGGATCAACCCGGAGATCCTCGGCGGCACCCTGCATGCCGCCGAGCACGCCTCGATCGGCCTGCTGCCCCTCTTCGCGACCTGCGACCGCTGGGACATCGGCGGGGTGTCGATCCCGCTGCACCCCGACACACTGCTCCCCACGGTCTTCGTCTACGACGGTCACCCGGGCGGCGCGGGCTTCGCGGAGCGCGCCTTCCACACCGCCCACGCCTGGCTCACCGCCACCCGCCAGGCCATCGCCTCCTGCGAGTGCGACGCCGGCTGCCCGTCCTGCATCCAGTCCCCCAAGTGCGGCAACGGCAACGACCCACTGCACAAGAGGGGGGCCGTACGGCTGCTCACGGTGCTGTTGCGGGGGGCACCGGAGGAGGGTGCTCCTGGGGTGCCGGGGCTCTCCGAGGCACCGATGCCGGATCACCAGGGCGCGGCGCCCCCTCGGAGCCCGGTGGCAGCGGAGTCTCCGCCGGAACCGGCCCCGCAGGCCCCGCCCTTGCCCTGACCTCCGCCGTGAACGGCCCCGTTCCCGAGGCCGCCGTCACGTCCGAGATCTCACCGACCATCGCGCACCGCACGAGCCGCGCACCCTGGGCCCGCGCCACGCCCTCCGCCCGGGCGCAGGCCCCCACGGGACCGTCAGCCCAGTGGTCCGCCGCCGCAAGCGCCGCGAGATCCGCCCCACCAGCCGCACGATGCCGTACGACGACGGCCTGCCCGAGCGCGAGCACGCCCCCGAAGACCACGCACAGCACCGCGATGGCACCGACACTCCAGACAGTGGCGGAGCCACGGTCGGACCGAGCAGCGGCGACGTGCGCACCGGTGAAGCGGACAACGACCCGACGGACGTTGGCGAAGCACGCGGCGGCGCGGGACAGAGTGACGAGCCGAACGGCGGCGCGGCGCAAGGTGGCGAAGCAGGCGGCGGCAGGGCGCAGGGGGGCGAGCCGAACGGCGGCGCGGCGCAGAGTGGCGAGCCGAACGGTGTCGCCCCCTTGCTCCGACGCCCCGCCCTTCGCCGAACCGCCGCTCATCCCCCTCCCCCCATCGTCTCCTCCACCAATGCCACGGCCTCCTCCCGTACTTCGAAGGGCAGGCCGTCCAGTGCGGGTGGCCTCGCCACGACCACCACGCGGACCCGGTCGCCCTCCCGGGCGACCGTCACCTCCGCGTCGTGCGGTGCCGTGTCCCGGGCCGCCCTGACGACCGCGTCGGCGGGGTCCTGGCGGGCCGCCGCGCGGGCGCCCGTCCTGGCCGCGTCCACACACTGGATCTGCGCGGCCACCACGAGCAGCCCCCACACCAGCGCCATCGCGAACATCACCAGCACGGGCAGCACCATCGCCGACTCCGCCGTCACGAACCCCTGGTCCGCCGCCCGTTCACGCCTTCGCATCGAGCGCCCGCTTCACGATGGCCTGGAGCTCCGCGCTGACGGCCCCACTCGTCACCACCTTGTAGAGCACGACCGCGAACGCCACCGCAGCGACGATCCCCATCGCGTACTCGGAGGTGACCATCCCCGCGTCCTCACGCATCGACCGCGCCCTGCCCACCGCTCCGCACACCAGGCCACGCATCCGCGCCCATACCGTCTTGTACATCTCAACCCCCGTAAGGATCAGTCCCGTTGACTACCTGTGACTACCTGTCCGTACCGCTCGTCCGTCGGCTCACCGACCGCCGTCCGTCATCGCCCACCTCCTCCCAGCACTCCACCCGCGAGCCCGATCACGATCGGCAGTACGCCGACGGCGATGAACGCGGGCAGGAAACACAGCCCCACCGGTGCGGTGACCAGCACGGCGGCCCGCCTGGCCCGTTCCGTCGCGGCACGCCCCCAATCGGCGCGGGCGTCCGCCGCGAGCCCGGCGACCGGTCCGGCCGCCGGCAGTCCGGTCACATCGGCCCGTTCCAGCAGCCGCGCCAGTGCCCCGGCGCCCGGTGTCGAGGCGAGCCTGCGCCAGGCCTCGCCCGGTTCCCCGCCGAGCCGCACCTCCGCCGCCCCACGCGCGAGGCCCTCTCCCACGGGACCGCCCAACGCCTCGCCGACCGCATGCGCCGCGATCACGGGACCGGCACCATCCGCGATACAGGCGGCCAGCAGATCGGCGGCGAGCGGCAGTTGCCGGGCCGCCTCGCGTGCGTCGGCCTCCTGGGCGCCCACCCCGGCCATCTGTCGAAGCCGCCACCGCCACAGCCCCGCCGCGACGACCAGCCCGACCACGACACCGGTGACTCCGCCGACCAGAACCCACCCGGCGCAGCCCACGCCGACCACGGGCAGCCACCGCCGCACGAGCTCCCGCTTCTCGTCCCACGGGCGCCCGGCCGTGGCCTCCGCAGCGGCCAGTAACTCACCCAAGCGCCGCCGTAGCCTCCGCTCGCGCCGCGTCGCCGCGACCGATCGGGCGAGCCAGGCGACAGCCAACGCCGCCCCCACGACCACCCCCAGGCTGTGGACAACTTCCGCGTTCACGCCGCCTCAGCTCCCCGTACGATCCGCATCGCCCACCACATCCCGACGCCCTCCAGCACTCCGCCGACCAGCAGACACCCCAGTCCGGAACCGGTGTGCAGGAGGACGCGCAGGGGGTCGGCGCCGAGGGCGGCACCCAGGCCCAGCCCCAGGGCCGGCAGCGCGGCGAGCATCCACGCCGTGGACCGCGCTCCCGCCAACTGAGCGCGCAGATCGGCCCGTTGGTCCCGCTCGGCCCGCAACGCCCCTTCGAGCCGATCGAGTCCGGCCGCGAGCCCCGCGCCCTGGTCCACCGCCACCCGCCAGCACGCGGCGAGCCCCGAAAGACCTTCGGCTCCCGGCCGCCGCGCCGCCACCGCAAGCGCCCCGGGAACATCCCCGCCGAACCGAGCCGCCGCCAGCACAGCCGCCTGCGCCTCCCCGAACCCGCCGGACACCGGCAAGACCTCCGCCCCCAGCCTCGGGAAGGCGTGCCGGCCGACCCCGGGGGCTCCCGAACCGGAGGCGCCGGACCCGAGCCCACCCGAGCCCCCTCCACCGACCCCCGCCCCCTCGAAGTCCCGCACAGCCAGCACCAGCGCCTCTCCCGGCTGCCGTCCCGCCCGCACCTCCCCGGCGACCGACGCGCACAGCGCGATCACCGCGTCCGCCCGACGCCCGCGCACCCGCCGCGCCTCCCGGGCCAGCCGCACCCGTCGCAGCAACGGCACCCCGGCCGCCCCCGCGACGACCGGCAGCACCGAAGCCCCCAGTACGGCGAGCACCAGTCCGGCGACTGCCGCCCACCACTCGAACCCGAGCCGTCCGCGGACCCGCAGCACCTCCGCCACGAGCCGCCGCCACAGCGGAGGCCCGGCCCCCATCACCCCGACGCCCGCCAGCAGCGCCTGCGCCCGGCGTGCCCCGGCACGCTGCCCGCCCACCAGCCACAGGGCCACCCCGAGGCACCCCACAGCCACGCCCATCGCCCCCACCGACGCCTCACTCATCCCGATCCCCCATTCCGACCACCAAGTCCCTTCCGGCATCCGAGCCGTCCGCCGTCATCCCCGTCGCCGCCTCCGTCGCCCCGTCGCTCCGAAGTCACCCCGCCTCCCCCACGAGCCCCCGCAACGCACCCTCAGAACCGCTCAGCAGCCCCCGCAGCCGCTCCCACCCCCGCTCGTACGCGAACGCCTCCGCACCCCACCGCAACGCCGGCACCGTCCGCACCAGGCCCGAGGAGTCCCGCTCCAGCACCCGCACCTCGGCGATCCGCCGCCGCCCGGCCCGGTCGCGCACGAGATGCAGTACGACCGACAGCGCGGCCGCCAACTGGCTGTGCAGAGCGGCCCGGTCGAGCCCGGCAGCCGTTCCCAGCGCCTCAAGGCGGGCCGGTACATCGGCCGCCGCGTTCGCGTGCACGGTCCCGCAGCCGCCTTCGTGGCCCGTGTTCAACGCGGCCAGCAGATGCACCACTTCGGGCCCCCGCACCTCACCCACGACCAGCCGGTCCGGCCGCATCCGCAGCGCCTGCCGCACCAGGTCCTCCAACGTGACGAGCCCGGCGCCCTCCTGGTTGGCGGGTCTGGTCTCCAGCCGTACGACGTGCGGATGGTCCGGCCTGAGCTCCGCCGAGTCCTCCGCGAGCACGATCCGCTCGCCCGGCCCGACGAGCCCCAGCAACGCGCTCAACAACGTGGTCTTCCCGAACCTGGGACAGTGACACCGCTAGCCTGCGATGCTGATGGGCATGAGCCCAAGTCTCCGCAGCGCAGTCGACGTTGCAGCAGGTACAGCCCGGACGCGCGCGGTGATCTATTGCCGCATCTCTCAGGACAGGACGGGCGCCGGCCTCGGCGTCGACCGGCAGCGCGAGGACTGCGAGGCCCTCGCAGAACGTAACGGCTGGGACGTCGTCGAGGTGTACGTCGACAACGACGTGTCCGCGTTCTCCGGGAAACTCCGCAAGGACTACCGGCGCATGCTCGCCGACCTCGACGAGGGCAAGGCCACCGTCGTCATCGTCTGGCACACCGACCGGCTCACCCGCTCCATCGTCGAGCTGGAGGAGTACATCGAGCTGTCCGACCGGCGTGGGATCTCCACGCACACCGTGCAGGCCGGAACGATCGACCTCGCCACGCCGTCCGGCCGGATGACCGCGCGCATCCTCGGCGCCGTCGCCCGCCAGGAGTCCGAGCACAAGGGGCACCGCGTCGCCCGGGCCCGGCAGCAGAAGGCCATGGCCGGCGAGTGGGCGGGCGGCATCCGGCCGTTCGGCTGGGGTGTGCCCACGGGCGAGGTGCGCACGAAGGTCGACCGGAAGACCGGCGAGGAGGTCGAGGTCCCCGAGCTGGACATGCTGAAGGCGGTGCCCGAGGAGGCCGAGGCACTGCGGACGTGGACGGACATGATGCTGTCGGGCGGGTCGATCCGGTCGCTGGTGCAGTGGTGCGCCGCTAAGGGCATGACCACGACGCGCGGGAACGCGGTCACGCACACCGACATGCGGGACATGCTGATGCGTCCCAGGAACGCCGGGATCGCCGTCTACAAGGGCCAGGAGGTCGGCCGGGGGAAGTGGGAGGCGATCGTCGACGAGGCGAAGTTCAGGGCCGTCGTGGCGATCCTGTCGGACCCGTCACGCCGGACGAGCCGCGGCACGCAGCCGAAGTGGCTGGGCTCGATGCTCTACCGGTGCGGCCGCGGGGACTGCCCGGAGTTCGTGTACGTCACCCAGTCCGGCGGCCGCCGGTTCCCCAGCTACCGGTGCCGGAGTGCACACGGCGGCGGCCGCCGTGCGGAGATCGTCGACCAGTACGTCGAGGACACCCTCGTGGAACGGCTGTCACGCGATGACGCCCACGAGTTGCTGTTGCCCACCCCGGACGATGTGGACGTGGCCGCGCTCCAGGCGGAGACCGAGGAGATCCGCGGCCGGATGCGGAATCTGGCCGGCATGTACGGGGCCGGGCAGATCGACGAGGTGCAGTTCGCGGAGGGCACGGACACGGCTCGTGGGCAGATGGAGGGGATCACGCAGCAGCTGGCGCGTGCGGCTTTGGTGGATCCGCTGGTGGAGCTGGTGGGTGCGAAGGATCCGCGGAAGGTGTGGCGGGCGCTGCCGTTGGACCGGAAGCGGACGGTGCTGCGGTCGCTGGTCGAGGTGACGCTGAAGACGCCGCGCCAGGGGCGGATGCCGGATGGCGGGTACTTCGACTACGACGCAGTCCACTTCGAGTGGAAGCGACGCACAAGCGCCTCTCGTTAAAAGGGCGGATCCTCTGCCGCAAAACTCTCTTCGGATACAGGCGTATCCAAAGCGTCAGCCATAAGACGGAGCAGCCTCGGCGCAGGAATTTTCTCTTGCAGGGTGACGAAGTCCACGATTGTTTTCCAGTCATCGAGGGAGACTGGTGGCCCTTCTCCAGTCTCGTTGAGGGATCTCCATGTGTCGTAGTCGTCTCGCTCAGTCTCGTGATCCCAGGCCACTTCCGCATACGGCTGCCAGACGATTCCCTTGGGCGAAAGGAGCCTGTTCACGGTGTCGATCACGGCTGCCGGATAGCGCAGTGGGATGACCGAGTAGAGCAGATCACTCATGTCCAGAAGCGGTTCACTCTGGTGGCCGTCCGCTTCACCGGGGCGCGCGAGGAAGTAGTGGAAGTTTTCCGGCCTCGTCCCCTTCTTGTCATCCGGCTCGATCGGCAGAAGAAAGTAAACGACGGGGTACTCGAAGACGCGGGCAAAAGTGATCAGTTCGTTCGCGTCAAAAATCCGGGGACGACTCGTGGCCACCGCCCGCTCTGACGCGCTCAGGGTAGCCGCCGTCCACTTCTTTCCGCTTGCAGCCTCCAAGCGACGGGCTGCCTCCTCCTGGGTCCACCCCCTACTGCGGCGAGCTTTCCCCAGGTTATGAGAGACGACCTGGTTGATGGTCAGCGCGTACTCCTGCGAGGCGCCCGTGGGGGGCTTCTGCGACTTAGGCATGCCTTGACTGTAGACCATGAGTCAACACCATCGAAGGATTCATGCACACAGATGTTGAGTCACGCTTGCATCTGAGGCAACAGCACGCCTACTCTCCACCCATGCGCACTGATTCAACACCGATGCGCAGTCCTTCCCCGCTACGTGCTGTTCGCACGGCCCGGGGCCTCGGACTGCGAACGGTCGCTGCTCGCGCGGGAATCGACCCCGGACACCTCTCAAAGGTCGAACGCGGCGAGAAGCAGCTCTCTCTGGAATCCCTGTACCGCCTCGCCACGGTGCTTGACCTGCGCGAGCTCGCGGGATTCCTGAGGCCGTACATCCCGGACCGGGACGTCGCGGCCGCTCCCGTGTACCAGCCGGGAGCGTCCGCCGGAAACGACGAAGCGGCCGGGTACCAGCCGGCCGCCTCTGTCGAGCAAGCCCACGAACCCACGCAATGAGAACGGGAACAGCTCTGATGAACCATGACACGGCAACGACGCCGTTGACCAGCCAGCCCCTCAGTCCTGCCGACCAGATGGTCGACCGCATCCGCATCGCGAGCCTCGACAACCTCATCGCCGCGCTGCCCGAGGTCGTCGACGAGGCCATGCAGAAGGTCATCCCCCACTGGTACACGCCCGAGCTGGCCGCTTCCCTGGCCGAGGGCATCGCCGCCCAGCTGCGCGCGGGGGTGACGGCATGACGGACACCGTCCAGCAGGCGATCAACGAAGTCGAGACGCTCCGCACGACCATCCGCAGCCGCAAGTCCTCCTCGGCCGCCTTCGAGAAGTTCTGCGACGACGTCATCGTCTTCGCCGTCGCCTCCGGCTCCCCGAAGACCGCCGTCGAGATGGCCATCGCGGGCATCGAGCAGACGGGAGCGGCGGCATGACCACCCAGATCACGCACGCGGACCCCGAGGCCCTGGCAACCGCCCGCGGACTTGCCTTCGAGGAGTGGAACATCGCCCTCCTCGGCGAGGAGTACCGCGACAAGTTCGCTGCCATCTACCTTGAGACGGACGACAGGAAGGCCATCGTCGTCCCCTCCGGCCAGGACCCCGCCGAGCGGCTCCATGCCGTCCGTCAGCTCCTCGCCCACCCGGCGGTGACGGCATGACGACCCTCACCACCAAGGCCGGGTTCAACGCCTTCCGTGACCGCATGTGCGAATACTTCGCCACGCTGCCCGAGCCTTCCCAGAAGAAGCCCCTCCACATCGAACAGGCCGACCTCGGACCGGACGCCTTCTTCACCCACCGCCTCGACGACGACGGGCACCACATCGTCTACGACCCCCGGCAGACCAGCGGGCTCATGGTGCGCCAGTTCCTCGGGATCTACGCCGACTTCAGCGAGCACCCGATCCTCGAAGCCGTCCGGGAGAAGTACTACGACGCGGAGGACGACAACGTCCGCGCCATGTGGGGGCAGATCCACTACGAGATCGACCGCGCTCAGGACCCGCAGGGGGTCATGGACCAGATCGTGGGCCTGATCTCCCGGAAGTGTGCGGAGAAGACCGGGGTGTCCGCGTGAGCGCGGCGACCGCCACCGTGACGGCCGGGGGTGCGCAGCTCGTGGGCGCCCCCGGCCGCCCGGCCCGCCCCGAGGAATCCGGGCAGGGGGAACACGTCGCGGAATCCGTGCTGTCCTTGACCTCAGGCGCGGGGCCTGAACTGTCCACGGAGGGCAAGTTGGTCTCTCGACGTCCCCCGGCCCGGCCTGTCCGCTTCGACGACCCGGCACGGAACGCCGCCTACTGGGCGCGCATCGACGCGATCGTCGACTCCGCCCCGCCGCTGACCGACGAGCAGCGAGCCGTGATCAGGACCGCGTTCCACCAGCCCGAGGCACGGAGGGCAGCAGCATGACCGAACACCGCCCTGGCCAGTGGCCCGCCGGCCTCGGCCCCGTTCCCCTCGCGGCCGTCGCTGAAGGTGGGGAGCAGCCGCCGCAGGGGCCGCCCCCTGCCGAGGTGCCCGTACCGGAGGTGCGGCTCGTCGCCGTTGTCGACCTCACCGGTCGGTACGACACCAGTACCGAGGTGTTGGACGACCTGCACCAACAGACGAAGCGGTCCACTGACTGCCACACCGCGATCGTCCGGCTCGGCGAACCTGCACTGCAAAGAGCCTCCAGCTTCCTCGGCCACGCGATCGCGTCGACGTTCTTCCTCGCGGCACGGCAGATCGAGGTGCACGTCCCGACCGGCACCCGGTGGGCGTTCGTGGCGAGCGAGGCGCAGCGACACCTTCGCCACTTCGCAGCGGATCACCAGCAGACCATCGCCCGTCTCCGAAATCCCGGCTGATCCCGGGAGCGCTCGGCCCCGGGCCATCCCAGGCCCGGGGCCGCTCGCGCACTCACGAACACCACTGGCCCCGCTCGTAGAAGAGAGCACGTTCGTGAACAGCAGCACCAGCGTCCTCCCGCTCCTCGGGGAGGACGCCGAGCAGGACGAGGCGGAGATCCAGCCGCCACCGTCCCGCATGGGCATGGCCGCCGCCGCGGCCCGCCTCGTCGCATACCGCGACACGCAGCACGAAGACGGCGAGCCGCGCGCACTGCTCGTCGTCGACTGTCCGTTCTGCGACAACCAGCACGTCCACCCCGCCGGCCTGGCTTCGGCATCCCGCGTCTGCCCGCGCAGATCACGGTGCGTCGGGCGCCCGACCGGCACGTACTACTTCCCGGTGGTGACACGGTGACCAACGAGACGGAGCCGATCGCCGACCCGTCCACCCCGGTGGCCGGTGGCGTGTGGCTCGCAGAGCGCCAGTTCGCCGCGTTCCCCGTCGACCACCCAGAGTTGATCCAGTGCTCCGGGATCGGTCGCGGCCACGACCCGGCGACTTGCGACCAACGGGGCAAGCACCCATCCGTGCCGTTCACCCGCGAGCACACAATCGACCCCGAGAAGATCCGTCGCCTCCTCGCCGAGCGCCCTCAGAATGTCGGCGTCGCCGTCGGCGCCTGCCGCGGGCCGGAGGGCGAGCAGCTACTCGTCGTGGACAGCGACCGGCCCGGGGCGATCGAGGACGTCGCCAAGGCCCTGGGCGAGACGTGGCCCGCCACGATGCGGGTGCGCACCGCCAAGGGCTACCACGATTACCTCTGGGCCCCGGCCGGGCTGAAGCTCGGCAACGGGCTCGGCGTGCTGAAGGGCAAGTTCGACGGCGACGTCCGCGCCGGGAACGCCTACGTCATCGGGCCCGGGTCGCTCCACCAATCCGGCGTCATCTACACGCTGGAGGATGCCGAGCAGCCGCCGGAGCAGGCGCCCGAGTGGCTGCTCATCGCCCTCACCTCACGGCCCGCGGCCCCCGCCGGGCCGGTCACCGGGATCACGATCCCCATGGACCGGCTCGACGCCTACACCCGCAAGGTCGTGCAGGAAGAGTGCGACGCGATCACCGGCGCGCCGGACGGCGACCAGAACAACACGATCAACGCGGCCGCGTTCAACATCGGCACGCTGGTCGGAGCCGGGGCGCTGAGCGAGGGCGAGGCGCGCGAGCACCTGCTCGCCGCGGCCCGGGGCGGGAACCACCCCGAGGGCCGCGCGCTCCCGACGATCGAGTCCGGACTGCGCGCTGGCATGACTCAGCCACGGCACCCGTGGCCCCCGACCGGGCGCGACCACATGCCACCACGGGGGCTACCAGGGCACAGCGCGAACGGGACTTCTGTCATTTCTGTCAGGCAGTCCCTAGGGGTAGAGGACGGCTGGGAGGAGCCTCTCTCCATCGACCGACCCACCCTGGCCGCGTTCCCCGTCGAGCTGCTGGGGCCGAACCTGGCGGCTGTGGTCAAAGCCGTCACTGCGCAGGTGCAAGTCGCCCCGGACATCCCAGCGATGATCGCCCTACCAGCTATCTCCGTGGCCGTCGGCGGGCGCGTGCAGGTCCGCATCCGCCCCGGCTGGTCCGAGGCCCTCTCGCTGTGGACAGCCACTGTCGCCGGAGCCGGTGAGCGCAAGAGCGCCGCCGAGGCCCCGTTCAGCGACACGCTCCGCGGCCTCGAACGGGAGCTGCAGGCGAACGCGATCCCCGAGATCGAAGACGCCGAGCAGGAGTTGAAGATTGCGCAAGCCCGCCTCGACGACGCCGAGAAGGCAGCCATCAAGGCCAAGCCGGACCTGCGGGCGCTCCGCATGGATGAGGCCAAGCTCGCCAAGAAGGAGCTGCGGGAAATGGGCCCCGTGCCCGCGGTGCCCCGGCTCCTGTTCGGCGACATCACCCCGGCCGCCATGCCGGTCAAGGCGGCGCAGCAGGCCGGGCGGATGGGCGTCATCCACTCCGAGGGCACTCTCATCAAGCAGATGGGCGGCCTCTACAACAGCGGTGCCTCGGACACCGGTTTCGCCCTCGATGCCTACGACGGCAAGGCCATGCCCGTCGACCGCGTCGGCCGGGACTCCATCGAGATGGAGAGCGCCCACCTGACCATCGGCCTGCTCGTCCAGCCCATCATCCTGGAGCAGCTCGGCCGCAAGAAGGACGACGAGATGCTGCACAACGGGTTCGTGCAGCGTTTCCTGTACGGCTTCCCGGCATCCCGCCTCGGCCACCAGGACCCGCGCGGCTCCGTCCCCATCCCGGCTGAGGTGATGGATGACCTGCGGTATCGGCTCGGCCGCCTCGTCCACGGCCTGTGGAAGAACTCCATGGTCCGCGCGGTGACCTTCACCGACGAGGCCAGCGAGGTGATGTACCTCTTCCAGGAGCAGATGCAAGAGCGGCTGCGCCGGGGCGGGGACCTACACCCGATGGCTTCGTGGGCAAGCAAGCTGCCCGGCAAGCTCGCCCGGATCGCCGCGCTCATCACCCTCTACGACGACCCGGACGCTACCCGGGTGGAGGCGGCGCAGCTCAAGGCAGCGCTCGCCATGGCCCCGTACTTCGTGACGCACGCCCGGCTGTGCCTCGATCTGATGGGTGCCAACCGGGACGCCAAGCTCATGCCGGCCCGGGACGTACTGGAGTGGCTGCGCCGCCGCAAGGGCGACAAACAACGGGAGCCCTTCACCGTCCGGGACGCGCAGCGTGGCGTGGACGGCAACTCGTGGGGGCCGGAGGGCGTGACGTCCGAGACCGTGCAGGACGCCATCCATGTGCTGGTCGACAAGGGCTGGGTTGCACCTCTGCCCGCGCCCGAGCGGCCGGAAGGGCAGCGCGGCCGGGCACCGAGCCCTCGGTTCGCTCCCCATCCCCTCGTCTGGGATTCCACATGGAAGAAGAAAGAAGTATCAGAAACACGCCTAAGGAGTGCCTGACAGAAATGACAGAAAGCCGAGTCATTCCCGCCTCCCCTGGCTGGTACGTCGAGGAGACAGACGAGGACGGCGAGGTCAGCCTCGATCCCGTCATCGCCTGGAAGGTCGCCACCGACAAGGACGGCGACGACATCCTCCTGCCCTTCGTCGACAACTCCCCCGGCTTCCCGCCGTTCGCGCACACCGAGGAGTCGTTCGAGGCGCTCAACCGCCACTTCGTCTACCGGCCCAACCACGACCCCGAGAAGGAGACCAACTGATGTCCGGAGAGACCGTCATCACCGTCGTCGGCAACCTGGTCGACGACCCCGAGCTGAGGTTCACCCCGGCCGGCGCTGCCGTCGCCAAGTTCCGCATCGCCTCCACCCCTCGCGTGTTTGACAAGCAGACGAACGAGTGGAAGGACGGCGACGCCCTGTTCCTCACCTGCTCGGTGTGGCGACAGGCCGCCGAGAACGTCGCCGAGTCCCTTGCCCGCGGCGTCCGCGTCATCGTCCAGGGCCGGCTGAAGCAGCGGTCCTACGAGGACCGCGAGGGTGTGAAACGCACCGTGTACGAGCTCGACGTCGACGAGGTCGGCCCGAGCCTCGCCCGCGCTACCGCCAAGGTGACGAAGAACCCGGCGGCCAGCGGCCAGCGACAGGCAGGTGTAACAGCCGGCCAGGGAAATGTGACACCTGATCCATGGGCAACAGGCCAGCCCGCGAACGGCCAGCAGCAGAGCGGCGGCTGGGGCGGCAACCAGCAGCAGCCCGCCGCGCAGGGTGCCGGCTACTCCGACGAGCCCCCTTTCTAGGAGATCGACGTGACCCCGAACGAGATCCAGATGCTGTGCGTCGGCGTAAGCCTCGGCGCGCAGCTCATGGCGGGCCTGCACGCCTTCTGGAACTGGCGCGACGCCCGCCGCGACACCGCGAAGGCTCGAAGCCAGTGGCGGATCACCAACGCCGACCGCTTCCACAACAGCCTCCGCACCTACCAGGCGCAGCAGTTGACCGCCATCGACTCGGGCACCCGCCCGCCATGGACGCTGAAGAACGACGCCGCATCCTCGGCGACGACGTGATCGCCGCAATCCGCAAGAGGGTGAAGGAAGCCCCCGAGCCGAGCGACGAACTGGTTGAGAAGCTGCGCCGGATCATGACGAACCCCGCGGGCGAGATCCCCAAGAAGCCGACCCCACCAGACGACGAAACCACGGAGGATCCGTGACAGCATCCTGCGGCCTGTGCGAGCGGGACCTGGAACACGGCTACCTGTGCCAGCGCGACACCGTCGCCCTCGCCGGGCGCCTCGCCCAACTCCCCGCCTTGGCCAGCGAGCTGGCCATGTTTCTCGTGCCCGCCCGCTCCGGGTTCGGTGAGCTGGTCACAGCGCACACGGCTGGACCCCGGTCACCGATCAACGAGGCCGTGTTCGACGAACTCCACGGCAACCGTGCGGGCGACGTCGTGCACTCGTGGCGAGTGGACGTGCAGCGGGAGCGATGGCCGCAGCACTCGTCCCCGCCCCCGGCCGGACTGCCCGCGGACTGCCGGTGGCTGGCGATGGAGCTGGAGTGGATCGCCGCCACCTATCCGGCGGCTGGCGACCTGGCGCGCGAGGTGCGCGAGGTGGAGGCCGAGCTCCGGTCCCTCGTCGGGGATCCGGTGCCGCGCCGTCAGCGGCTCGGCGTGTGCGTGGCGGTGACGGACGATCAGGGCACGGTGTGCGGGGCGGTGCTGTCCCGGCTGCCGGGTGAGCCGGTGCGGTGCCGGTGGTGCGGGACGGCGTACCGCACCGAGCAGGATCTTCTGCTGCTTCAGCACTACCAACCGCGGGAGTCGGCGTGACCTCCTTGCATCCAACACCGGTATTGGATACCGTGCTGGGGATGGAACCGATGTCCTGGCGGGACCGGGTTCTCGGGGAAGAGACGCTGTTGGAGCAGCTGAACGGACTCGTATCTGATGCCGCCACCCGGCGAGCCGCAGCCCTACGCGAAGGCGTAGCGGAACTCGGCACGGTCGCCGACGTCGCCCGAGAACTCGGGCGCAGCTGGCAGGCCGTCGACCAGGCGCTCAAGCGAGACGAGCGCAAACGCAAGAAGGCGTCCAAACCGGACACCTCCACAACCGAATAGACAGCGAGGGCCGGACGACAGCTCTCCCCGGTGTTGGAGCACCGAGGAGGCGCGCGCGCCGCCCGACCCTCTACCGAACATCCTGACTACACCAGGAGTCGGCATGACCGATCATGTCGCGGGCCCGAACACGCCCGCAAGTTCCCGCCTGGCCGAGCTGCACCAGCTCTGCGACCAGGACTTCACCAAGGGCCAGGCCGAGCAAGCCTCCGCCCAGCCCTTCCCGCCTTACACCCCCTTCGCCACCGCCTTCGCGATCCCCCCGGCCCCCGAGCCCAGCGACCTCGCCGTCGCCATCCGGGTCGCCCGCAAGATGCTCGCCGCCTACGGCGACAGCAGCGCCGACGGCTTCGACTACCCCGCCGCGTACGGAGCCGTCTCCGAGGCGTTGCGCATCCTGGTCCGCGCGGTCGACGGCGAGAAGGGGTGCACGCTGACGGGTACCCCTGGCGGAGACCAGCAGCGTTGCCCGGCCGCCCACCCCGAGGACCCGGACCCGTGCGTGGGCCTGGTCGTTGTCACCGTCCTCGACCGCGAGAACGCCGGCGCCGACGGCTGCGAGCACCACGCCGCCCGGATGCTCGCGTCCCTCGACGGCGCCCGCGTCTACGCCCTGCCCGACGCCCCCGACGGCGCGGCCATCCGCGCCTTCAAGGCCGCTGACAGCCTCCGCCCGTTCCCGTGGGTCGACGGCCCGCGCACCCGCCCCGAGCAGCTGTCCCGCGCCGAGACCCGCGAGCGGGGTGAAGGCCAGTGAGCACCGAGCCCCGCACCGCCACCGTCAACGTGTTCGTCACCAAGCCCCTGGAGATCGACGAACCCGACTGGTGCGCCGGCCACCCCAGCCCGCTCGCCCAGTACAAGGTCGACATCACCCACTACGGGCCCGAGCACGTCATCGAGGCCAACGGCTTCCAGACGCTCCGCGCGATCCTCTCCTCGTCACCGTTCTCCCAGCACCAGCCCGGGCCCGTCCTCTACGTCGAGGGCGGCGACCTCACCGGCTCGTACACCCCCGACGAGGTCGAGCAGCTTGCCGACGCGCTCGTCCAGACGGCGGAGCAGCTGCGCGCCCTCGGCCGCCAGCTCGCCGACATCCTCGCCGGAGGCAGCCAGTGATCCGCCTCCCCAAGTTCCTGGCCCGCTGGTTCCGGCGCCCCGCCCCGGCCACCAGTCGCCCGGCCGCCCCGCTGTGGGTGCGCGGCCTCACCGCCGGCGGACGCCCCGTCGTCCTCGGCGTCGCCCTCCTCATGTGCGCGCCCGGCGAATACCACCTCGCCGAGAATGCCGGATGGAACGACCCCTTCACCTACGGCATGCCGGTCGTCCTGTCCGCCTACGCGGGCATCGCGGCCGCCGTCGCCTCCACCCGCCGCCCCGGCGACCGAGGACGGTGGTCCGCCATCATCGGCGCCTGCCTCGCCCTCACCCTGGCCATGGCCGCGCAGGTCGTCTCCCACCTCATCACCACCGGGCACGTCATCGCCGACCAGCCCGTCCTGATCGCCGTCACCTCGCTGGTCCCGCCCGCCGTCGTCGGACACCTCCTGCACCTCGCCGCCAGCCCGCCGGACGCGCACCAGGACGCACAGAACACCGAGGACACCACAGAGTCCGCTCCCGTCCCGGGCGTCCCAGCACCCGCAATTGCAGACACCGACGCGCCCACCGTGACCCTCGAACGGGAGGAGAAGCAGGACGCCCACGGGACGCCTGAACTCCCACCCGGGACGGACCAGGACACCGAGGACGCGCCCCCGCCCGAGCCGCCCCTGATGACGTCCAACGACGTCGCCGACCACTACGGGATCAAGCCGTCCACCGTCCGCAACTGGGTGGCCCTCGGACGCATCCCCGTCCACTGCAAGGACGCGTCCGGACGCAACCTCTTCCACCCCGACGAGCTGCCCAAGTTCCAGGTGGGGGTGCCGGTATGAAGGCGATCCTCTTCGGCGCCCTGCTCGGCGTGCTCCTGCTGTGGCCGGCCGCCCTCGACGCCACCGCGGCGACCATCAGCGCGTGCGCGCAGCCCGCCGTCGTCGCGTTCGTCCTCGGCGTCCTGACGCGTCCCGCCCTCACCGGCCGCATGCGGAGGTGGAGGCCGTGAGCGACGCACTGGAGAAGGCCGAAGCCGCCGCGAAGGAGGCCGCCGTCGACACGGCCGCCGTGCAGCTGGCGTTCGCGGCGATGGAGCTGGCCAAGCTGGCACAGCCACAGCCCACCGCCCAGCCGCACACCTGCCAGCACCAGCACCGGCCCGGCCGCAGCACCGGCGAGTGGATCGGCATCAGCTGCGCCGTCTGCATCGGCAGCATCGGGATCGCGTTCGCCTCCATCGCCATCGCCATCGCCATCGGCGGGATCTCCGTCGCGATCCTGGCCCTCGTCCTGCGCTCCATGTGGCGCGACTTCCACAAAACCCGCTGACCAGGAGGAATTCATGAACCGAGCACAGCACCTGAAGCTGGCCAACGCGGCCGTAACCCGGGCCGAACGACTCGCTGGTGACGCTGAGAAGTACGCCACCAACCCCGACTACCCGCACAAGGTCGCCCCGCTCGCCGCGGCCGCCACCCTGTGGGCGGACATCGCCCGCACCCACACCGCCATCGCCGCCGCCCTGCCCCAGATGGAGGTCTGACCCATGGCCGAGACAAACCCGGAGACCGGCAGCGAGGTCGAGATCGAGGACGACGGCGACTTCACCGTCACCTTCTCCATGACCCTGCCCGACGACGACACCAAGGAGGCCTGAACTATGGCCAAGGACCTCAAGTTCAGCGACTTCACCACCGGCGAGAAGATCCGCGTCGCCGCCCTCGTCGCCCGCATGGCCAAGCGTGGCGCGGCCGGGCCCAACGTCGACCTGAGCGACCTGCAGCGCAAGGTCGTGCGCATCGAGAAGCAGGCGGAGCGCCGCAAGAAGAAGTAGCTACGCCCCGGGGACGGCGTCCTACCGCCAAGCAGCCCGCCGTCCCCGGGCCCCGGACCGCCCAACAGAACGACCGGAGACCACATCATGCAGAACAACGTCGTCCAACTCCACAAGGACGCCCCCCAGGACGCCGAGGACGCCCCAGACACCCGCAGCGTCCTGACCGAGACCATCATCGACGTCATCCAGGACGCGGAGCCCCGGCCCGTCGACCCGCCCGCAGAAGCCCCACCCGCAGGCACGTGGATCGCGGAGAAGCAGGCCTACCTCGCCGAAGCCCCGCCCGTCGTCCCCACGTTCCTGCGCAACGCCACCGAGTTCATCAACGGCGCCCGCTGGACCGTGTCGTACTACGCGCACGTCACCGGCTTCCACGCCCTCCGCGCCCCCGTCTACCTGGCCCGCCTGCTGCTGCGCGCCCCGCGAGGCGCCGGACGGCTCACCGTCCGCTGGGGCAAGTGGGTCGCTGACACCGAGGCCCGGCCCGTCGAGGCCAAGGCCGCCGCCTCCGCGGACATCGAGGCGTGGCTGTCGCTGTCCCGGGAGAAGTCCCGGCGAGTGCGGCCGCGCCGGATCGCCTCCCTCGCCGTCGCCACGACCACCGGCATCACCTCCCTGATCAGCTCGTTCCTCGTACCCGGCTGGACGCTCACCGCCGCGATCGCCGCCGTCGCCCTGACCGGCGTAGCCGGAAAGAAGGGCGACAAGCCCCTCATCACCCGCTACGTCGCCACCAACGTCCTCAGGCGGCTCGACTCCACCGAGGTCTTCGACGCCCTCGCCGCCATCGGCATCGAGGGCAAGAAGGGCCGCAAGGGAGTCGAGTTCGCCTCCGAGGTGATGCGCGACGGCCCCGGCTGGCGTGCCGAGGTCGACCTCCCTCCGGGTATCGAGGCCACCGCCGTCCTGGAGAAGCGGTCCGCGCTCGCCGCCGCCATGCGCCGCCCCATCTCCACCGTGTGGCCGGAGGCCGACCGCACCGCCCACCCCGGCCGCCTCGTCCTGTGGGTCGCCCAGCGCGACCCCGCCAAGGCCGGCCGCAAGCTGTGGCCCCTCATGAAGGACGGCCAGGCCGACGTCTACGAGCCGCTCCCGTATGGCTTCGACCCGCGCGGCAACCTCATCACCATCACCCTCATGTACTCGAACCTCCTGGTCGGAGGCATCCCCGGCTCCGGCAAGACGTCCTGCGCGCTCGCCATCGTCCTCGGCGTCGCCCTCGACCCCAGCGCCGAACTGTGGATCTACGAACTCAAGGGCTCCGGCGACCTCGACTCCGTCAAGCCGATCTGTCACCGCTACGTCTCCGGCGACGATGACCCCGACCTGGAGGCTGCCCTCGCCGGCATGCGCTCCGGGATCGCCGAGTACCAGCGCCGTGCCGCGTTCATCCGCTCCCTGCCCGCCTCCGAGGTCCCCGAGGGCCGCAAGGTCACCCGCGCCCTGGCGGAGAAGTACCCCGAGCAGAACCTCGGGCCGCGCGTCATCGTCATCGACGAGGTGCAGGAGTTGTTCACCCACGACGACTACAAGGAAGAAGCCGCCACCCTGGCCACCCGCCTCATCAAGAAGGCCCGCGCCTACGGCATCATCCTCATCCTCCTCACCCAGAACCCCGACGCCCCCTCCCTGCCCTCCTCCGTCTCCAGCAGCGTGGGCACCCGCCTGTGCCTGGCCGTCATGGACTGGCGGGCCAACAACAACGTGCTCGGCACCGGCGCCTACGACCGCGGCCTGCGCGCCACCGACATCAGCATCGACGAGCAGGGCACCGGCATCCTCGCCCGCGGCCGCGAAGGCATCACCGTCCGCGCCGCGTTCATCAAGCAGACCGAAGCCGAGGACATCGCCAAGCGGGCCCTCGCCCTGCGCACCGCCGCCGGCACCCTGTCCGGACAGTCCGTCGGCGCAGTCGTCGAGGAACTGAACGTCGAGACCGTCGTCGACCACCTCCGCGCGATCTGGCCCGACGGCGTCGACTCCGTGCACTCCCACCGCCTCGTCGAAGCCCTCGCCCGCTACCGCGCCGACCTGTACGGCCCGTGGACGGAGATGGACACCGCCGCCGCCTCGACGGCCCTGTCCGCCGCCCTGAAGCCCTTCAAGGTCTCCACCCGGCAGATCACCATCCGAGAGTGCTGCGGGGGCGCCAAGGGCCTGCGCTGGGTGGACATCGCGCCCACCGAGGACAGCGAATAGACCCCCGCGAGCCGGTTTCGGATCAAGCCCGTGGTTTCACCTTGATCCGAAACCGGTTTCGCCCCCGATATCGGCCCCCACCTGCGAAGTTTCGAGTTTCGGGGCCTCCCGCGACAGACCAAGAATTGCCCGGGATCAGCCCCGCTACGGCTCGCACGCGACACCATCACCATCCCGGTCCAGGTGCGGCCCATACCCGGGATCGCCGGCGAACAGCGGGGCATCGCCAGCAGCCCGCGCCTCGTCGCAGTTCTCGTAGTACACGTCTGCGGGCGGCGCCGTCGTGGGCCCCGTGGGTTCCGACTCCGTGGTCTCCGGCGTTGTCTCCTGCGAGGGTGGAACGGGCAAAGCCGTCCCGGTGGCCGTCTCTGTCACGGGAGGCCTGGACGGCGGTACGCCAGGCGAGGAGGTTGTCGGCGCCGTGCGCGACGGAGACGGAGACTCGGGTGTCTCCTCCTCCCCCACGCCACATGCCGCGAGGATCGCCCCGAGGACGATGAAGACCACCAGAAGGCCGATGACCGCGGCCAGGACGGCCGTGACGATTCGGCGGGGCAACCCCATGGCGGCCCACCTTCTCCGAGCCCGCCGCACAGGCCCTCGACTCCGTCGCCCTTCAGCGCCAGCCATAGCCACCACCACCGATGTGCCGAACAGCCACCGACCATTTAGTCCACCACGCCCCCGCGTTGACTGCACGTTGCACACTGACGTCATGGAGTCGCAGATCATCCGGCCCGGCCACCTCACCGCCCACCAGACCGCCCAGGCCCTCGGCATCGGCCTCCCCGCCGTCCGCAAGCTCGTCCAACGCGGCAAACTGGCCCGCTCCGGTGGGACCGAACGCCAGCCCTGGTACCCGGCCGCCGACGTCGCTGCTCTCGCCGCCAAACGCGCAGCCGCCAAGGTCGCTTGACCGCAGGTCAGCCGGGTGTCACGATCTCGGTGTACAACTGTGCCCTCAGGAAGCCCCTGAGGGCGTCGTCGTGTCTGGGGGTGGACGTGGCGAAGAACCCCCGCAACGGGCGTCCCTACCGTCGCCTCGTCGCCGCCCAGAAAGCCCAGGGCCTGCCCTGCTGGATCTGCGGCCACAACATCCCCGCCAACGTCGACGGCCGCCGCCACCCCCTCGCCTTCACCCTCGACCACGAGACGCCCCTGTCGAAGGGGGGCAAGCTCCTCGACCCCACCAACGCCCGCTCAGCGCACCGCCGCTGCAACAGCGCCCGCGGCAACCGCCCCACTGTCAAGGCCAGCAGACAGAAGCCCGCACTGAGGTGGTGACCATGGCTCAACCCGCCGGGCAGAAGCCCACGTTGACGCCCCGACGCACACCGGCCAACCCGCCGCCACCACCCCCGGCGAAGTGCCCATGCTGTACGTCGTGACCGGCCCGCCCGCCGCAGGCAAGTCGTCGTGGATCGAAGGCAAGGCCAAGGCCCGCGACATCGTCATCGACCTCGACCGCATCACCCAGGCCCTCGCCGGGCCCGGCGCACCGCAGTGGAACCAGGACCCCACCCTGCTGCGCGTCGCCCACAAAGCCCGCTACGCCGCCATGTACGAAGCGTTCGAGCACCGCGACAAGGTCGACATCTACCTGATCCACACCATGCCCACCACGAAATGGCTCGCCCGCTACAAGCGCATGGACGCCACGATCATCGCCGTCGACCCCGGCCGCGACATCGTCATGAAGCGCATCGAAGCCATGCGCGACCCCGAAATGCGCAGAGTAGCCAGCCGCTGGTACCGGCAACGGAAGGCACCCGAGGCGACCCGGGCCGGCCGCACCCTCGACTGGTGATCAAGGCATCCGGCCCCGTTTTTGAGGGCAGGGCCGAGCGACCCAAACGCCCTTGTCGCCCGGTTTTTTGCGCGGCCAAATCCAAAGCCCTAATCCGGCGAAGCGAGCGCCAGCGATTTAGCGAGCGTCACTCTGCGTGACGTGACGGTGTGTGACGACCGGGGGTGATCATGGGCGGGCTGGTCGACCAGATCGAATCCGAACTCGAAGATCTCCACGCTCACGAGACTTCGCCCGGCATGGCGGCCGTCGCTGTCGAGCTCGCCAAGGCGATCGTCGCGTCGGACGCCCCCACCGCCAAGGCGGTCGTCGCCGACAAGCTCCGCACGATCATGGCCGACCTCCGCAGGCAAGCCCCTGTCGAGTCGAAGGGGGACGCGGTCGATGACGTTGCTCAGCAGCGAGAAAAGCGCAGGTCAGAGGCTAGCAAGCGGGCCTCAGGCGGATGACGGCCGCGTGTACGGCTGGCAGACACCGCCGATCGAGGCGGCCCCGGTGTCCGTTTCGACGGCGGGCCAGGAAGCCGTCAGCCTGGCGGCCAAGGCCGGCCTCAGCCTGGACCCGTGGCAGCAGCACGTGCTGCGGGTCGGCATGGGTGAGAAGGCGGACGGCGACTGGTCGGCCCCCGAGGTGTGCGTCAACATCCCGAGGCAGAACGGCAAAGGCGCGATCATCGAGGCGCGCGTGCTGTGGGGCCTGTTCGTAGGGGGCGAGCAGGAGATCCTGGTCAGCGCTCACGAATTCAAGACCGCGATGAACACGATGAAGCGCATCGAGCGCCTCATCCGTGACTGCCCTGACATGCACAAACGCGTCAAGGCCTACCACAAGACCGTTGGGCGTGAAGGGGTAGAGCTACACGACGGACGGCATGTTCTCTACGTCGCCCGATCGCGTGGCTCGGGGCGCGGGTTCACGGCGGACTGCGTCATCTTCGACGAGTGCATGATCCTCGGTGACGACGCGATGGCCGCGCTGGCGCCGACGACGGACGCTGTCGACAACAGCCAGCTCTGGTACCTGGGCAGCGCCGGGATCGGTGGCCTGTCGCAACAGATGGGCAGGCTGCGCAGGCGAGCCGTGGCGGCCCTGGAGTCCGGTGTGCCCGACCCGGTCCTGGCGTACATGGAGTGGTCGATCGATCCGCACGTCGACGAGTGCGCGCAGGACTGTACGGACCACGACGCCATCGATTCCGTCGCCTCGCTGCTGAAAGCCAACCCCGCCGTCGGCTACCGGCTGCAGGTCGAGAAGAGCATGCACCGGAGGCTGACGATGGGCGACGCCCTGTACGCGCGTGAGCGGCTCGGCGTCGGCGACTACCCGTCGGACGAGGCGGACACGTGGCAGGTCATCTCTGAGGAGGCGTGGCGGGCCCTGGCGGTCGGTGACGTCAAGGAGATCGCTGAGGCGCGCGCGACGGCGCCGGTGGCCCTGTCCATCGACATGACCCCAGAGCGGTCGCACGCGGCGATCTGCGCGGCGATCCGGTGGCGGGGCGGCGTGCACGTCACGGTGGTCGACCACCGGCCCGGTACGGGCTGGATCGTCGAGCGGGCCAAGGAACTGCACGCCAAGTGGAATCCGCGGTGCTGGGTCGTCGACCCGGCGAGCCCGGCGGCGTCGCTGATCGCCACGCTGGAGGACGCCGAGGAGGGCCTGGGCGTCGAGGTGGTCAAGCCGAAGGCGCGGGAGATGGCGGCCGCGTGCGGCCAGTTCTACGACGCGGTCACGACACAGGCGTTGACGCACTTCGACGATGCGCCGCTGGCGTCCGCGCTGGCGGGTGCGCAGAAGCGTGACCTGGGTGATGCGTGGGCGTGGGCGCGGCGCACGGTCGGCGTGGACATCAGCCCGCTGGTGGCAGCGACAGAAGCGGCATGGGGCCTGGGCGCCGAGGTCGAGGAACCGCCGGGCGACATTCTGAGCAGCGTGTGGTGAGGGGGCAGTGGTGAAGTGGTGGCCCTTTCGCCGGACGGCGTTGAAGCGGGCGATCTCCTATCAGGACGTGTGGGGTGCCGGGGCAGACCCGGCTGTCCTGCGCGGCACCGGCCAGGAGCGGGCCCTACGGCTGGGCCCCGTGTACGCGGCCACACGGCTGCTCGCGGACTCGGTGGCTTCCCTGCCCCTGAAGTCCTACCGGGCGGACGGAGAGGACCGGCTGCGGGCCCCGCTGCCCGCGCTGTTCCGCCGCCCGGCCGCGGTCGGTACGCGCTACGACTGGCTGCACCGGTGCATGACGTCGCTGACGCTGCGCGGCAACGCCTACGGCCTGATCGTCGCCTGGGGGCCGGACGGCTGGCCCAGCCAGATCGAGTGGCTGCACCCGGACGACGTGCACATCGAGGACAACCTCGCGCCGGTGCCGGTCTGGTACTACAAGGGCCGCCGCCTGGAGGACGGGCAGCTGTTCCACATCCCCGCCTACACGGTGCCGGGGCAGATCCTGGGGCTGTCGCCGATCGCGTACTTCGCGACGACGACGGAGGCCGGGCTGCTGGCCAACCAGTTCGGCCGGGACTGGTTCGCGAACGGCTCCACCCCGAGTGCGGTCCTGGAGACGGACATGGTCGTCGACCGGGATGCGGCGACGATCCTGAAGGCCCGCTTCAAGGAGGCCGCTCAGGGCCGCGATGTGGTGGCGCTGGGCAACGGTGTGAAGTACCGGGCCATCTCGGTACCGGCGAACGAGTCGCAGTTCCTGGAGACCATCAAGGCGACCGCGAACCAGATCGCGGCGATCTATGGGGTGCCGCCGGAGAAGGTGGGCGGCGAGACGGGCGGCAGCCTGACCTACGCGACGGTCGAGCAGAACAGCATCGACCTGCTGACGTGGACCCTGCGCCCGTGGCTGGCCCGCCTGGAGGACGCGTTCTCGCTGCTGCGCCCGCCCACCGAGGAGGCCCGGTTCAACGCGGACGCGATGCTGCGCACCGACACCCTCACCCGCTACCAGGCCCACCGGATCTCCCGCGCGATCGGCCTCCACAACATCGACGAGCTGCGCCGCATGGAAGACGAACCGCCTCTGCCGGGCGGCCTGGGCAAGGACTACGCGCCACTGGGCAACGTGGCCAAGGACGAAAGCGAGAAGTGATGAACGGCGACACCGAGCGTCGGTTCACGCGCGGCCTCGTGGAGGTCCGGGCGGCCGGCGGCAGGACGATCGGCGGGTACGCGGCGAAGTTCAACACGCTGTCGCGCAACCTCGGCGGGTTCGTCGAGCGCATCGACCCCGGCTTCTTCGCGAAGTCCGAAGGCGACGGCTGGCCCCGTGTGATGGCCCGCTACAACCACGACAACAACATGCTGCTGGGCACCAGCCGGGCGAAGACGCTGCGCCTGCTGACGGACGGCACGGGCCTGGACTACAGCGTGGACGTGCCCGCCGCTCGCGATGACGTGTACGAGCTGGTGCAGCGCGGCGACGTCACCGAATCCAGCTTCGCGTTCTTCACTTTCGAGGACGACTGGTCGATGACCGATGACGGCTTTCCCGTGAGGACCCTGCTGTCCGGGCAGCTGGTCGACGTCGCCCCCGTCAACGACCCCGCGTACCTCGACACTTCGACCGGTCTGCGCTCCCTCGCCGAGAAGGCTGGCGCCGAGCTGGCCGAGGTGCGGGCCGCGGCCGAGGAGGGCGAGCTGAAGCGGTTCCTCGCCCCCACCCCCACGATCATCCCGCCGGCCGGGCAGGGCGACCCCCACCCGGTCATGGCGGTACGGCAGCGGCGAGCCGAGCTCATGAGTCGCCGCACCTTCTGAGGCAGGGCGAAACCCACCTCGACACCCCACCCATCTGACGCCCCGGCCACCGGCTGCAGGGCGTCTTCGTCATGCCCAGGAGGGCGACGTGAGTTCGTTCATCAAGGCGCTCCAGGAGCGCCGGGCCAACGTGTGGGAGCAGGCCAAGGATCTGCTCGACACGGCCGAGAAGGAGAAGCGGGACCTCACCGCTGAGGAGGAGGCCAAGTACCAGGCCTTCAACGCCGACCTCGACAAGATCGACGCGCGGGCGAAGGACCTGGCCGAGGCCGAGCAGCGGACCAAGGACGCCGAGGCGGCGTTCGCCGGGCTGCTCGCCAAGCCGCAGGAGCAGGAGCGCAAGAGCGAGACCGACTCCGAACTGCGCCGCTGGGCGCGCGGCGAGCAGCGCGCCCTCGACGTCGCGAAGCCAGAGGGCGTTGCCTTCCGTGACCTGGTCAAGGGCACCGCGACGGCGGGCGGTAACACGGTCCCGACCACCTTCTACGGCAAGCTGATGGCCCACCTCATCGAGGTGTCCGGCATCATGATGGCCGGGCCGACCGTGCTGTCCACGTCGTCGGGCGAGTCCATCGAGATCCCGGTGACGACGGCGCACTCCAGCGCCGCGCTCACCGCGGAGGCCGCGGCCATCTCCGAGTCGGACCCGGCGTTCGCCAAGCGCACCCTGGGCGCCTACAAGTACGCCGTCCTGCTCCAGGCGTCCACCGAACTCCTCGCCGACACCGGGGTCGACCTGGAGGGCTACCTCGCCATGCAGGCCGGCCGGGCGCTGGGCAACGCGTTCGGCGTCCACGCCATCACCGGTGACGGCTCGTCCAAGCCGTCGGGAGTCATCACCACGGCCTCCGCCGGTGTGACCGGCGGCACCGGCGTGGTCGGTGCGTTCACCGCGGACAACCTGATCGACCTGTACTACAGCGTCATCGCCCCGTACCGGAACAGCACGTCGTGCGGCTGGCTGATGCGGGACGCCACGCTCGGCGCCGCGCGGAAGCTGAAGGACGGTCAGGGTCAGTACCTGTGGCAGCCGTCCATCCAGGTCGGCGCACCGGACACGCTGCTGGGCAAGCCGGTCAACACCGACCCGAACATGGCCGCCGTCGCGCTGAGCGCGAAGTCCGTCGCGTTCGGCGACTTCTCGCAGTACTTCGTCCGCATGGCGGGCGGCGTCCGCTTCGAGCGCTCCGACGACTACGCGTTCAACTCCGACCTGGTCACCTTCCGCGGAATCATCCGCGCGGACGGCCTGCTCGTCGACCAGACCGGCGCGGTGAAGGTCTTCACCGGCGGGGCGACCTGATCCATCCGCACCCAGGGCGGCCACCATCCGGTGGCCGCCCGTCGCACCCCTGAGAGGAACGACATGCGAGTCCGCATGAAGGTAACCATCTCCGGCACCCGCAACGGCGAGCCCTGGCCCGAACTCGGCGGGATCAAGGAACTGCCCGACGGTGAGGCCAAGTACATGATCAGCGTCGGCCTGGCAGAAGAGGCCGACGCCAAGGACGGCGACGTGCCGGCCGAGGAGAACGCCGCCTCCCCGGGCGAGCCGGAGAAGGCCACCGGTCGCCGCAAGCCGATGACGAAATCCACGCTCGACGGCAAGTAGGGGGGAGGCACCCGTGGCGCTGCTCACCCTCGCCGAGGCCAAGGCCCAGCTCGACATCACCACCGACACGGAAGACGTCGAGCTGCAGGCGTACATCGACGCGCTCACCGCGCCGATCGAACGGCACATCGGGCCCGTCGAGGTCCGTGAGTTCACCGAGACGATCGAGGGCCGCAGCGCCAGCGTGTGCCTGTCCCGCATCCCCGCCGTCGCCCTGGTCTCCGTCGAGCCGGCCGTGGACGAGGGCGACGCCCTGGACCTGGCCCGGCTCGTCCTGGACGGCACTACCGGCATCGTCCGCTACCGCGGAGGCTCCTTCGCCGGAACGCTGTGGCGCTTCGTGTACACGGCCGGCCGCACCGAGGAGTTGCCGACGGTCAACCTCGCGGCCAGGATCCTGCTCCAGCACCTGTGGCGCACCCAATACGGGGCGTCCCGGGGCCTGTCGTCGGTCGGCGGTGGTGACGACTTCCTCGTCACCGAGCAGATTGCTGGCTGGGGCTACGCGATCCCCAACCGGGTCCTGCAGCTGCTGGAGCCGTACAAGGTCCCGCCGGGGGTGGCATAGATGGCGACTTCCCGGGTCCCCGCCGCCGTCGACGCGCTGCTGGCGATTCTCCAGGCGGCCCCAGCCCTGGCGGACATCCGCATCGTCGACGGCCCGGAGTCGGTCAACGTCACCGACCGGCACCGCATCCACGTCGGCTGGCAGCCCAGCGGCGACTCGGCCGTCGCCCTCCAGCAGTCCTTCAACTCGGCCGGGGGCCGCACCCGCGATGAGGCCTTCACCATCGCCTGCTACGCCGAAAGCCGGTCGGGTGAGAAGGACATGGCCGCCCGACGCGCCAAGGTCTTCGAGATCGTGGCGGCCGTCGAGACCGCCCTGCGCGCCACGAACGAGGCGCCCACCGCGCCGACCCTGACCGGCACGGTGCTGTGGGCGCACCTGACCGCAGGCGACCTGTCCCAGTGGCAGCAGGACGGCGCCAACGCGGGGCTCAACTTCACGGTGACCTGCCAGGCCCGTATCTGATCCATCCAGCAGAGGAGTACTGCCATGGCGCGTGTGCGCTATCTGGGCCCTGAGCCGGTGACTGTGCCCGAGCTCGGACCCGAGCGGGTCGTCCACCCCGACGAGGTGGTCGAGGTGCCTGACGACCGTTTCGACGGCTACGTCTGCCAGACCTCGAACTGGGAGCCGGTCGAGGAGCCCAAGGACCAGGAGCCGGCTGCCCCGGCGAAGAAGACCGCGGCCAAGTCGGCGCCGCAGAAGGAGGGCTGATCCGTGGCGATCGGATCCGGACTCGGCGCGCAGATCGGCATCGCGGCCGAATCGGCATACGGCACCTTCACGGCGTCGTCGAAGTTCATCGAGTTCACCAAGGAATCCTTGGCCTTGAAGAAGACGACGGCGCAGTCCGCGGGGATCGCGGCGGGTCGTCTTCTGCCGCTGTCGGCGCGGCGTGTGCTGACGCGCAAGGAGGTGCAGGGCAGCCTCGAAATGGAGATCGCCAACAAGGGCATGGGGTTGCTGTTGCAGCAGCTCATGGGTACCACGGTGACTCCTGTGCAGCAGGCCGCGACCACGGCGTACCTGCAGACCCACACGTTGTCATCCGTCGCGGGCAAGAGTCTGACGATCCAGAAGGGCGTGCCGCTGACCACGGGCACGGTCACGGACAAGACCCTCGTCGGCTGCAAGATCACGTCTGGTGAGTTCTCGTGCGGAGTCGGCGAGATGCTTGCCGGCTCGTTCGAGATTGACGGCAAGGACTGCGACGAGACGCAGACCCTGGCTGTCGCCTCGTACTCGAACATGTCGCCGTTCCACTTCGGGCAGATGGCCCTGAAGACTGGCACGTTCGGTACGGAGACCGCACTCGACGGGATCCGTAAGGTCAGCGTCAAGATCGAGCGCCCGCAGGACGTCGAGCGCTTCTACGCCAACCAGGCCGCATTGAAGCGCGAGCCGATCGAGAACGACCAGGTGAAGATCACCGGGTCGTTGGAGACGGACTACGTCGCGGCGACGCTCGACGACCTGCACACCTCGGACGGCGCGACCAGCCTGGTGTGGGAGTTCATCGGCCCAATCATCGCGAGCACGTATGCGGAGACGTTCCGAATCACTCTGCCCGCGGTCAAGCTCGACGAGGGGCCGCCCGTCGTGGACGGCTTCGGCGTGATCAAGCCCACGTTCTCGTTCACCGGCCTGTACGACGGCACCAACCAGCCGAAGATCGAGGTCATCAGCACCGACGTCACCCTGTGACACGGCGGTGACCCAGGATGTGCGGATCCTCAACACCGGCAGCCTGCTGGAGCTGTCACGGCGCCTGCGCGCTGCCGGTGGCGAGAACATCCGCAACTCGATGCACCGCCGCATCCGACGCGCGGCCGAACCGCTGCGCGACGACTTGCAGTCCACGATGCGCGGCCTGGACATCCGCAGCCAGGGCCGGCGCACCCGGCGCGGCGGACCGTCACCGAACACCCGCCCCCTGCGGGAAACCCTCGCCGCGGCCATCCGCATCAGCGTCCGCACCGGCAACGCCATGGGCGCCACGGTGTGGATCGACAAAGGCCGCCTCCCGCGCGACCTGCGGGGCGTCCCCGGCCAGTTGAACGACGGCCGCCTGCGCCACCCCACGTTCGGCAACAAGAGCCGCGGCGGCTGGGTCAACCAGTACGCCTCCCCGCCCTGGTGGGACACCACCGTCCGCCAGCACCGACCCCGTATGGAGCAGGAGGTGGCCCGCGTCCTCGACGACGTGCGGCGCCGCCTCGAATAGGAGCACCCGTGATCATCATCTACGAGCCCGAGGGCTCCGAGCCGCAGCCCTTCGACGCCGGCCGCGGCAAGCTGCGCGCCTCCGAGATCCAGATCATCGAGCGCACCGCCGATGCCCGCTGGCCGGACATCAAGGAGGCCGCAGCCGAGGGCTCCATCCACGCCATGCGCGTAATCGTGTGGGCCATCCGCAAGCGGTCCGAACCCACCCTTCGGTTCGCCGACTTCGACCCGTTCGAGGGCGAGCTGCGCTCCCGGCTCGACGCCCGCGAGGTCCGGGCCTACGCCGAGGACATCCTGAAGGAGTACGGCGAGAACCCCGACGACCTAGCCGCCGCGTTCGACGAGCTGCGCGACGCGGCTTACGACCGTGAAGACACCGATGCGGCGATCGCCGACGTGACGGCCCCAAAAGACCCGGCCCCCGCCCCGGAGCCGGAATCGCTGCCGGTTCACGCGTACAAGGAGCTGGAGACAGTTTCACCGAGCGGCGGCTGAGCTACCTGCCGCTGTTCGGGCTGCACTTCGGCTACACCCCGCGCGACGTCGACGACCTCACCGAGGAAGAGTTCGACCTGCTCACCAACTGGATCGACAACCACCAGGCCCAGCTGCGGGCCCACGCTTCGGGGGGTGAGTGATGTCAGACCGGATGCGGTTCATCCTTGATGGCGACGACCGGCTCAGCCGCGTTCTCAACCGGGCCGGTGACAGCGCGGACCGCCTGCACCGCCGCCTGGCCGACACCAGCCGCCGCGGCTCTCAGGCCATGCGGACGATGGCCGACGACACCGGCACCCGGCTCCGCTCGCTTCAGGGCCGCTTCTCCACGACCGCCGACTCTGCGGACTCCATGGGCACCCGGGTCATGGCGGCAGCCCGTCGTCTGCTGAGCGTCAGCGACGCCAGCCGCCAGGCGCAGCGCGGTGTGGCGTCGTTCACTACGGACGCCAGCGGGCGCCTGCACGACCTGCGTGGCCGGTTCATCTCCGCGGCCGACGCACAGCGGCTCCTGGGCGACGGTGCACCCGACGTTGCCCGCCGTCTGGGGGAGACCGCCCGGGCCGCCAGCTCGGCTGGCGAGGCGGGCATGGGCCTGATGGGCGCCCTTAAGGGCGTTGCCGTCGTGGCGGGCGTCTCGTTGCTGCCCGCCCTGGGCGCGGTCGTGCCGATGCTGGCGGGTGGGGCCCTGGCCGCAGTCACCATGAAGCTCGGCTTCAACGGCGTCAGCGACGCCATGGAGGCCGCGGGTAAGGGCAAGAAGGAGTACGCCGAGGCCCTCAAGAAGCTGTCCCCGGAGGCGCGGTCCTTCACCAAGGAACTCGTCGGAATGAAAAAGGAGTTCTCCGGGGTCGGCAAGGACGTCCAGAAAGCGATGCTGCCCGGCTTCACCCGCGCGCTGAAGGACGCCGCCCCGGTGGTGAAGATCGTCGGGAAGTACGCGACCGAAATGGGTGCCGGGTTCGGCGATGCCGCCCGAGGGGTCGGCCGTCTCCTGAAGGACTCGGGCTTCAAGGAAGACCTGCAGACGAACCTGAAGCTCGGCACCGGGTTCGTCCGCGACATGACGTCGTCGATGGGCCCGTTCACCCGTAGCCTCCTCGACTTCGGCGCCGCTTCCGGTCCGACCCTGACCGCGTTCTCGGACGGCATCGGCGGCCTGCTGTCCAAGGGCCTGCCCTCCATGTTCGACGGGCTCAAGACGGGCATCCCCGGCACAGCGAAGATGCTCGACGGACTCTTCCAAGCCGGGGAGCGCGTCCTCGGCGGGATCGGCCGCCTGGGCGGGGAGGCCGGCCGCGTCCTCGGTCCGCTGTTCGGCGATACCTTCAAGATCGGCGGGGACATCGCGACCGGCGCCATGGACGCCCTGGCGGGCGCCCTGGACAAACTCCAGCCGCTGTTCACGGACATCACCTTCGGGCTGAAGACGGTCCGCGACGTCGGAGCCCTCGTCGGCCCCACCCTGAAGGACACAGCGCTCGGGGTCGCCGGGGCGTTTCTGCCCATCGGCGACTCCGTGTCTACCGCGGTCGGCCCGCTGCAACGGCTCAACACCTGGGTCCGCGAGAACAAGGTCACTGTCCTTGAGTGGGCGCGCGTCTTCGGCAACGCGACGATCGACGTCGCCGGGGCTGCGATCAGCGCCGCGCCTACGGTCATCGGCGGCTACAAGATGATGGCGACGGGCGTACTGACCGCGCTCGACGGGATCATCTCCGGGGCAGCTCACGCCTTCGGCTGGATCCCCGGCATCGGCGACAAGCTGAAGACCGCGAACCGGGAATTCGACTCCTTCAAGGGATCGTTCCTCTCCGGCCTGGACAGCGCGCAGCGCAAGGCCTCGGACTTCGCGGCGTCGGCGGCGCCGAAGCTGGCCGCGGGCAAGCTGAAGCTGGACATCAACAACTGGCAGTCCCAGATCGAGGCGGCCAAGGCCAAGCTGAAGACGGTGCCCCCGTCGAAGCAGGCCGCCCTCAAGGCGACGATCGCCGACCTGGAGGCGAAGGTCGCCTCCGCCCGGGCGAAGCTGAACAGCATCGACGGCAAGACCGCCACCACGTGGATCTACACCAACGTGCAGACCAACTACGTGCCCAGCGCGACCAGAAAGGGCAGCCTGCACGATGCCCTCGCCGGCGGGGGCCGAGTGCGCGGATACGCGGGTGGCGGCGGCATCCAGTACTTCCCGAACGGCGGTCTGGTCTCCGGCCCGGGCGGGCCTCGTTCGGACAGCATCTTCGCCCTGCTCGCGTCCGGCGCGCGGGCTCGGGTCTCCGACACCGAGTTCGTCGTGCAGTCGGCTGCGGTCCGCAAGTACGGCTTGCCGTTCCTCAACGCTCTCAACGCCGGCCGCCTCGCCGATGGCGGCGCGGTGGGGGCGGGAGCAGCGGTGGCGGGCGGCCTCGTCTCCGGAATGGCCGGAGCCGCGGGTTCGGTGGGGGCTGCGGCCAGGACGATGGCGGCCGCGATCACGGCCGGTATCCGGGACGAGATGCAGATCGCCTCTCCGTCGAAGAAGACGACCGCGCTCGCGAAGGACATCGGCCGAGGCCTGATCGTCGGTCTCACGGGCAGCCAGGCGAAGATCAAGTCGGTCAGTGCGGACCTGGCCAAGGACATCAAGACCGCATTCTCCGGCCGCAAGGAATCCGGGCTGGTCCGGTACGTCGACAAGCAGACCGACCGGCTGTTGGCGACCGCGAAGAAGCGCGACGCGATCGCCGCGCGGATCGCCGACGCGAAGAAGTACGCCTCCGAGCTGACGAGTTCGGCGCGCGAGGGCGCTGGGCTGTCCAGCCTCGGTCTGGAGGAGGGCGGCATCAACGCGGGCACCATCAAGGGCGGGCTCGCCGGGAAGCTGGCGCAGATCCGCCAGTTCACCGACTACATCACCATCCTGGCGAAGAAGGGCCTGAACAAGGGGCTGCTGCGGCAGATCCTCAACATGGGCCCCGAGGCCGGGTACGCCTACGCCAGTGCACTGGTGGGTGCGGACAAGGCCACCTTCAAGTCGATCAACTCCATCCAGTCGCAGCTCGACGCGTCGACGGCGACCCTCGGCCGGGTCGGCGCGGACAAGCTGTACGACAGCGGCCGCAACGCGACGAAGGGCTTCCTCGCCGGTCTGACCTCCCAGGAGAAAGACCTGGAAGCGACGATGGTGAAGATCGCCAAGGCCATGCAGAAGGCGCTGCGAAAGGCGCTGGGGATCAAGTCCCCGGCGCGGGCGATGATCCCCGACGGCGTCAACGCGGCCCGCGGTGTGGCGGTCGGTGTGCTCGCCGGGCTGCCGCATGTGGACCGGGCCATGCAGGCAGTGGCCGGCCGGATGGCGGGCCACGCGCTGGCCGCCCCGGTGGCGGGCAGAGCCGCGGCCGTCGGCGGCGGGGGCGTCACCTACAACGTGCAGGTCGACGTGCACGACGCCATGGATCCCGTTGCGGTGGGCCGTGAAGTGCAGCGCGTTCTGGTCAAGTTCGGCCGTCACCAGGGAACAACGATCGTCTTGTCGCCGGGGAGGTGATCTCGTGCCGCTGATCGTCGAGGTCGGCTGGGGCGGGGTGGTGCAGTACCCGACCACCATCACGTGGACCGACATCAGCACCTACGCCGATGTGGTCAAGCGGGGGGTGACGATCAACCGGGGCGCCTCCGACGAATTGTCGGAGACGCAGCCCGGGACGGCCAGCCTCCTGCTCGACAACTCCGACGGCCGGTTCACGGCGGGCAACGCCCTGTCGCCGTACTACCCGTATGTGCGGCGCAACGCCCCTATCCGGATCTCGGTCGCGGTCATCCCGGCCGCGCCGACGGGAGCACAGCCGTATGCGCTGGAGCTGCTCGGCGACGACTTCGACGACAACCGGCTGGACACCTCGCTGTGGCTCAACAGCTACGGCGGGGTGTCCGAGGTGGGCGGCCGGGCCCGGGTGCCGGCCACGGTCAACGGGTTCGCCGCTTACCAGTCGGCCCGCGTGTGGCGGCTGTGGGGCACCTCGTTCTGCGTCAAGGTGGTGGCTCTTCCGCAGGTGAACGGCTCGTCCTCGGCGACCGCAACCCTGATGATCAACTCCGGTACGAGCGGCACCCGGATCGGGTTCTCCTATAACCCCGTTACCGGGCAGCTGCGGCTCGTCAGCGAGGTCGCGTTCTTCGACGCCGCCGCGACCGTGCTCACCTACAGTGCGATCGACCACGCCTGGTGGCGGGTGCGCGAGGCGTCCGGCACCGTCTACTGGGAGACCAGCGGGGACGGCTTCAGCTGGACAGTGCGGCGCTCACTGGCCCGCCCCGCATGGGTGGGTGTCGACCAGGTAACCGCCGAGCTCGGCGCGTCCCGGTCGAACAACGGCAGCAGCGACTACGCGGAATTCGACCTGGCCGGTGCCCAGGTCCGGCCCCGGTTCTGGGGCGTGGTCAACGAGTTCCCTGTCGGGTTCGAGGGCCTGTCCTCCACCGTCCCGATCACGTGCACTGACCTGTTCAAACCGCTCAACCGGCGGCCCGCCCTGCGCTCGATGGTCGGCGAGGAGATCCTCGGCCTGGTCCCGCTGGTGTACTACCCGCTGTCCGAGGACAGCACCTCCACCACGGCCGGCGACGTCGGCGGGTCCGGTGCCCCGAGCCTGGCCATCACCCAGGCCGGAGCGGGCGGCACTCTCACCCTGGGCAGCGCCGACGGCCCGCCGGAAACCGGCGAACAGGTACCGGTGTTCACGCCGTCCACGGCGACCGCCGGGAAGTGGCTGACGGCCGACCTGGGCGCCCAGTTCGAAGACTCGATGAACCTGTATCTGATCTTCGAGGCCTGGTTCAAAACCACCACCACGGGCCGCGCCATCATGGGCGTGCACTCCGTGGACCTGACCAACCAGCATGTGCTGTCCATCGCCGCGGGCGGCACCCTGCAGATCGAGTGGACCTCCGACGGCACCGCGCTCACGGTCGAGGCGGTCACCAGCCCGGCCACCCTCGCCGACGGCAACTGGCACCACGTCGTCTACGACCAGATGGAAGGCAAGGTCTACATCGACGGCGTCCTGACCGACTCCGCACTCGCGGTGCCCCGCCGCTTCTACGAACGCGTCCTGCACGTGGGCGGCTACCGGGGCACCCGGCTGTTCAACGGATCGATCGGGCACGCCGTCGTGTACGCCAAGGAGTCCGCGATCGTCGGGCCCATCGCCGCCACCCACTACGACGCCGGCATGACCGGCTATGCGGGCGAGGACGGCGACGCCCGGATCGAGCGGCTCGCCTGGTACGCGAACTACCTCTCGGTCACCGTGTGGGGATCGACGTTCGATCCGGTCGCCTCCCAGGGACCCGGCGGCTCCACGGTCGTGGCCCGCATGCGGGAGATCGAATCCACCGAATCGGCCCGCCTGTTCGCCGAACGCGACTTCTACGGGATCGCCTTCCAGTCCAGGGACCTGCGCTACAACCCCGACCCCTCCAGCGAGGTCTTCACCATCAGCTACGCCGACCTGGAGACCAACAGCGTCGAGCTCGCCGACGACGACCAGAAACTGGTCAACAGCCTGGAGGCCTCCCGCCCCGGCGGCGCCACCCAGAAGGTCACCGCCCCGGCCTCCATCCTGGCGTTCGGCCTGTACGACCCGGGCGCGGTGTCCGTGCTGAAGACGTCCGACAACAGCGTCCTGGACGCCGCGTACTGGCGGGTCTCCCGCTACGCCAACCCCGCCCCCGAACTGCGCGAGGTACCCATCGAGGCGTACACGATGGCCACCTACCTGGACATCCTCGACGCCGACATCAGCAGCTACTTCTCCGTCACCGACATGCCCTCCCAGGCGCCGACCTCGTCGATGCGGGTCACCGTCGAGGGCTACACCGAGACGATCAAAGAGAAGTCCCACCTGATCCAGTTCCACACCTCCGCCACCAACAACGACAGCGTGTGGGTGCTCGACGACCCGACCTATTCGGTCCTCGACTCCACCACCCGCCTCGCCTACTAGGAGCCCCGCATGCCCATCGCCGTGGTGCGCGCCGAGACGTTCTACAAGCCGCCCCCGTCCATGCCCGCCGACGCCTGGGCGAACGTGCCGGCCGCCGAACTGGTGTGGCGCTGGTACGAGGTCCGCATGGGACGGCGCGTCACCCCGCCCGAGGGCACGGTCGACGAGTCGTACTACGCGCGCATCAACCAGAACCGGTGGCTGGCCGACTGCACGTCCTGCGGGTCCGCCGCCGTCGTCTCGCCCACCGACCCGAGGTATGCGTGCACCGAATGCCAGTGGGGATGGTGCCTGCTGGTCTTCCCCGAGGACGTCGCCGCGGTGGAGGCCGCGCTGCTGCCGCTGAGGCCGGCCCTGCGTAACTGGTGGCACGAAGACGACCCGGCCAACCCGGTCAACCAGGTCATGGCCGCCGAGCCGGGAGGTGAGCCCGCGTGACGTTCACGCCCCGCACCTGGGTCGTCGGCGAGGTGGTCTCCGCCGCGACCATGAACCAGGAGATCCGCGACCAGTTCAACTCGATGTTCGGCGCCTGGACTGCGTACACGCCGACCTGGACGGCGTCGACTACGAACCCGGTCCTCAACGACGGCACGATCTCCGGCCGGTACATGAAGATCGGCCGGACGGTCGTCGGCGAGGTCATCCTCACGTGCGGCGCATCCACCACCTACGGCTCCGGCGCCTGGTCCTTCAGCCTCCCGTCTGCCGCGGCGAGCGCCGGGTTTTCCGCGCTGGGCTCTGCGCGCATGATCTCCACCGACACCTGGCACGGCCAGGTCTCCATCAACACCGGCGCCTCGACCTTTCAGGTCACGTTCCCCACCTCAGCGACGAACACCCGCTCCGCCAACGCGAGCCAGGGCACACCCGCCACGCTCGCCTCGACCAACTCGATCAGGGCGTTCTTCATGTACGAGTCCGCGTCCTGACCCTGCCTCACCCCGCACGCCCCGCGCCGACGGCCGGGGCTTTCCTCATGTCTGGAGCCTTGGCCTTGAAGCTCGTCACCAGATCTCAGCTCGGCTGGCCCGCGTCGGCCGCGCCGACGCAGACGTCCACGAAGGGCGTCAAGGTCCACTACGAGGGGACCGAGGTGAGCACTCGTCTGCTCACCGACCACGACGCGTGCATCGCCGAGTGGAAGGCCATCCGCAAGTCCCACCTGGCGAACACCAGAGAGGGCTACTCGGACATCGCCTACAACTACGGGGCCTGCCCACACGGGTTCTTGCTGGAAGGCCGCGGCATCGGCAAGCGCACCGGCGCCAACGGCAACCAGGACCTCAACAAGGCGCACTACGCGATCGTCGGACTCGTCGGCAGCGAAGGCCTGACCGAGCCCACTGACGCGATGCTCGGCGCGATCCGCGACGGCATCGAGCTGCTCCGCAAGCACGGCGCCGGAACCGAGATCAAGGGACACAAGGACGGCTACGCCACCGCGTGCCCCGGCAAGGCCCTGTACGCGTGGGTGCAGAAGGGCGCCCCACGGCCGAGCGGCACCGTGACGGAGACGGCCCCGGCCAAGCCGAAGGTGTCGCTGGCCCACGTCGTGTACGCGGCCCGGCACGACCCGGCCGCCGCACAGGGACACACCACCTACAAGGCCGAAGTGCTCACCGTCGAGAAGGCACTCAAGGCGGAAGGCCTGCTCGCCTCCACCTACGTCGACGGCAGCTTCGGCACCAAGACCGTCACCGCCTACGCCCGTTGGCAGCGGTCCCCGGCCGGGGGCGGCTACACCGGCGACGACGCCGACGGCATCCCCGGCAAAGCCTCCCTGCGGCTGCTCGCTGCACGACACGGCTTCACCGTCACCGACTGACCTACGAGAGGAACCACCATGCCTGAGTTCACCCTGCCCCCGGAGGCCGAGACCGTCGTGAAGACGGCGAAGACCTACGCCCGCGACCTCGCCGAACGGACCCTCGCCACGGCAGTCGTCGCAGCGGGCGGTGTCGCAGTGGCTGCGGGCCCGGCCGACATGTTCCACGCTTCGTTCTGGGAGACGATGGCTGCGGCCGGGATCGCCGCTGGAGGCACGCTGCTGAAGGGCATGCTCGCCAGAGCCTTCGGCACGAAGAACTCCGCGAGCCTCGCCAAGGGCGTCTGATGCGCGCGGCGGCCCGGCAGCTGGGCAGGCGGCTGGGCCGCCGCGGTGCCCTCCTCACCATGAAGGGCACCATCGCCAGCCTCTACGGATACGGGCAGATCGCCGAACCTATCCGTGACCGGAGGGGCTTGTGCCTGCTACTCAAGGCCATGCCGCTGGAAGCCTGGGGCTGGGCGTGGATCGCTGCCGGCGTCACCGCCCTCGTCTGTGCATGGCTACCGCCGCGCAGAGACTGGCCCGGCTTCCTCGCCGTGTGGGCGATCACCGCCCCATGGTCGATGGCCTACCTGGTGGCGTGGTGGCCGCTCGGCGAATACCCGCGGGGCTGGGTCGCAGCCCTCATCTTCGGCGCGTTCGGAGCCGTGTGCCTCGTGGCGATCGGCTGGGACGAACCCCCGGCACGACAGGAGCCCGTGCGTGAGACCTGAGATGCTGACCGCGCTGTCCGCGCTGGGCGTCGCCATCGTCACCGCCATCGGTGGCATCGTCATGGCCGTCATCGGCCGGCGCCAGCCGCGCGGGCAGCGGCGCCGCGACGACTTCACCACCATCGTCGGCGAGTTGCGTACCAGCCTGACCGAGGTGAAGACGGAACTCGGCAATCAGAAGGAACAGTCCGAACGGGACCGCGCGAGGATCACGGCGCAGGATTTCGCGATTCGGTACCTCGCTGGCTGGGCCCGCTCCCTCGTTGGATACATGCGGCAGCAGCGGCTGGAGCCGCCTCCGCCGCCGCAGCCTGTACCCGAAGAGGTGCGGCCCTTCCTGCACGACATCACGCCATGACCGCGGCCCCTCTCTCCATACGGTGGAGAGAGGGGCCGCTTTCGTGCGTCCGGGGTCGGTAGCCTCGCGACATGGCTGACTACCTGACCGTTTCCACCGCCACCGAGACCCGCGAGCAGGCCGTGGCCCTCGCTCAGTCCGCAGTCCGCGAGCGACTCGCCGCAGGCTCGCAGATCATTGGCCCGGTCACCAGCGTGTTCTGGCACGCCGGGGAGTTCGGCACCAGCGAGGAGTACCAGCTGCTCCTGAAGACCACCGGCACCCGGTATCCCGAGTTGGAGGCGCACCTCCTGGAACAGCACCCTTGGGATAACCCAGAGGTGTGCGCCACCGAGATCGTGCGCGGAGCGGCCGCCTGCCTTGAATGGATCGACCGCTCGACCGCCTCCGCCTAGGCCGTCCGCTCGACCAGTTCGGCGACCGCCGGCACCGTGCCGTGGTCGAGGGCGAGCGCGGACACAACCTGCTCGATGCGCCGGCGGGGCCTGGCAGACGCCACCCCGTCGGCGAGCTCCACCGCCCGTCCGACCACCCGCGCGGCTTCCTCGACCTCCCCTGCCGTCGTGTACGCCTCCGCCAGCCACGTCGAATACAGGGACGCGTCCCGGGCGTGCGCATCGTCGAACTCACCGAGCCCGCGCATCAGGAGCGGCACCGCTCGCAGCGGTCGGCGCAGCTCCGTCCAGCATCGGCCCGCCATGATGTCCAACTCCACCCGGTCCACCCACACCGACCAGGAAGGCTGAGGCTCGCCAGCGTCGTCCGCTGCAAGCGCGGTCCTGGCGGCGGTCAGCGCTTCCTCCGTTCCGGCGGCATCCCCGGCAACGGCCCGCGCCCACGCACACCGCTCCCACAGCAGCGCGCGCACGGTCGCCGGAGTCTCCTCGGTGATCGCCTCACAGGAGACGGACGCTATGGCAGCAGCTGCGCGCGGATCAGCGCTGGCCGCCTGGTACGCCAGGAAGGCCAAGGCGTTCCGGGCGAGATCCTCCGCGCCTGCCTCCTCGGCCGCCGAACGGCTCTCCCGGTACAGGGCGCTGGCATCCCGTTCCCTTCCGCCGTCGAACGCCGCCCACCCGGCTTGCTGCGCCTGCTCTGCAGCGAGCGCCAGCAGCTCCCGGCCGGTGCTCTCGCCGTAGGTGCTGTCCCTCAGGATGTGCTTCGTCCGCTGGTACTCCGCGGTGTACAGCCGGTACGTGTCGCCGCCGCCGAGGACGTCGTCGAGGCGCCGTAACCGGGCCGTGCGCTCCCGCAGACGGGCGACCGCACTGGCGCCGACCCGCTGGGAAACGGAGGCCGGGAGAACGTCGGGCAGCGCCGCCGCGAGGCCGGCCGCGCCGACCGCCTGGAGGACGTTGCGGCGCCCCACGGGGGCGGTGTCGGCGGCTGTCTCCCAGGGGCGGGGGGCGAGTCCGACCATGTGTCCGGGGATTCGGAGTGCGTCCGCGATGGCTGCGATCTTGTCGTAGCTCTCGACGCGGCCCCGGCCGCGGGCGAGCGCGCCGACCCGCTCCGGCTTGATGCCGCACTCGGCGGCGAGTTTTTGGTAGCTGATGCCAGCCTCCTTACGGGCGATCTGGAAGACCGTCCCGAAGTCGTGCGTAGCCAACGCCTCGACCATATGGGGGAGTTCGAGGACGTCGGGCGGCAGCGCAGTGGGCGGCTGGATCACCGACATGTGGTCCCCCAATCCTGGCGAACGCTTCAGCTGCGGGCCCTACCCATCATGGGGATACCCATCGGAGGGATGGCGGTTGTGGTGCGGAAGCGAAAGGTGGTCGAAGACCCGGCAGCCGCGCGAACGGCCCCGGGCATGGCCGACTGTGAAGGAGTCGACGTGCCGAACCGTACCGCCCGGACGCCCGCCCCGGCAGGCCTCGACGATCCGCCGGACATCGCCACCATGCGTTCCACCGCCGCCCGGATCCTCGACTTCGACGCGAAGCCCGTCAGCACCGAGGAGCTGGAGACGCTCCGGCTCGCGATGCGCGGCCAGATCGAGCTGATGATCCCCACCGTCGAGGCCCTGGCGGCCGGCTTCCCGAAGGGCGACATCCCGCGCGAGTGCGCGCTGGCCGGTGCGAGGGAGGCCAGCATGCGACTCCGCCTCGGCGTCGGCGGCAGCCGTCCCGTGCGCATGTCCGTGTCGATGAAGCTCGCCCGTTCCGTGATGGCCCTATGCGACCACTTCGAGAACCTCGGCGGCCGGTGACCCGCACACCCCTGAACTCCCGCCCCGGCTCCCCAACCCTGGACAGGTCGAGCAGCCGGGGCGGGTTGCACTACCCACGTCCGAAGCACCACCCACCAAGGAGGCACGGAACGTGACCGAAACGACGAAGCGCCCACTGATCGACGCGCGAAGCCTCATCAGCGATGAGATGCGGGCAACCCTCATCGCCAACATGTGCGACAAGTTCCCGCAGCTGACGGAGGAGAAGGCGGACCGCGGCGTCGGACAGATGCTCGCCTTCCTCGCCGCATGCGACTACAGCCAGAGGCCGTTGAGCCCGTCGCCGTTCGTGGACGACTTCTGGCACGCCTTCCTGCTCCACACCAAGGCGTACCGCGAGTTCTGCCAGGAGAACTTCGGCCGGTTCCTCGACCACCAGCCCGGCTACCTGGACCCGGAGGAGCACGGCGGCGGCAAGGCACTCCGCGCCCGCACCGTCGACTGCATCACCCTCGCCGGGTACGAGATCGACATGGAGTTCTGGCCCGAGCTGGATCTCGCGGACTGCTCGCAGTGCCACGCGAATTGCTCCGACAGCCCGCACCACCCCCCGACCCGTTCCTGACGGGTTCTCGCCGCCCCCGGCCTGTGCCACGCTGTGGCCAGGCCGGGGGCCTTCCCGTCTTCCCCGACCCGACACAGGAGACTGCGGTGAACCGCATCGAATGGCAGGACCTCCCGGCAGAGACCCGGGCTGCCGTCCAGAAGCACACCGGCACCGTCACCACGGCGCGCACCGCGCCGCACGGCGTCATGTCGCGGCTGGCCTGCACCGTCCACGCGCGAACGAGCCGGGCGTTCGTGAAGGGCATGCAGCAGGACGACCCGCAGGCGTGGGTGTATCGCCACGAGGCTCACGTCACGCGTATCGCGCCGTGCTCGCCCCGAGTGCTGTTCGAGGTCGACGCGGGGGGATGGGTGCTCTACGGGTACGAGTACATCGACGGCCGGTACCCGGACCTTAGCCCCGGCTCGGATGACCTCGGGCCGCTCGTGCACACGCTGACCGTCGTCTCCCAGGCGCGATGGCCGGAAGCGCTGAGTAAGAGGCCGCTTCACTCGCGCTGGGCCGACTTCCTGCCCGAGGACGTACCGCCAGGTCTGCAGGGCCGGGGACTCGCCCACACGGACATGTCCCCGCACAACATGCTGGTGACGGCCAGGGGCGGCCTGGTCCTGCTGGACTGGGCTCTGGCGTGCCCCGCGCCAATGTGGGCCGACACCGCCCTGACCATCCCCCGGCTGATCTCGGCCGGCCACGCGCCCGAGGAAGCCGAGGCGATCGCGCGGCAGGTTCCCATGTACCGTGCGGCGGACCCTGCGGCTGTGACCCTGTTCGCGCGCACCGTCTATGCGGCGTGGGAGGAATGGGAGCGCACGCGTCCTCTGCCTCATCGTGCTGCGCTGACTGCTGCGGCCCGGAAGTGGGCGGCGTGCCGGGAAGGCGTGCCGCGTTGAGCCTTCCACCGACCGGCCTGGCCCCGACCGAGCACGTCCGGCCGGGGCCTTTTCGTGCTTACCTTCGATTCGAAGGTTCAGGCGCAAGCCACTGAAACGGTCCACATCTTCGCAGGTCAGAGGGGTTCTTCTGGGATCCCAGAAGAACTCTCGACCATGATCCTTTGAGTGGTGTCTCAGGCCCATATTGGGGTTGCCGGTGCCGGTACCGCCGCTGATGAGGAAGGACAGCCGCGCGTCGAGCAGCGCCCGCAGCACCCGGTCCCCGCCCGGCGGCACCGTGCCGGCAGCGACCAGTTCGTCCAGCGTGAACGCGCGCGGCCGTACGACCCGCAGCGACAGACAGGCACAGCCGACGGAGACCGGAGGAAGCACCGCGTGCAGCCGGGTTCCGTCCGGCAGCCGGGCGTCCACCCAGGGCCGCGCGTCGTCGAGGCGCCGCCCGGCCACCGCGGCGAGTCGCTGCGCGAGCCGTCGTACGGCGGCCGCGTCCGGGAAGGAGACGGCGGTCAGTTCGAGTCCGCCGCCCCGGTCCACCCAGACCCGGTCCGGGGCCGAGACCAGGACATCGGTCACCGACGGGTCGGCGAGCAGCGGCTCCAGGGGCCCGCTGCCGACCAACTCGGAGCGCAACTTCTCGGCCGCGCCGAGGACTTCGGCGTCCCCGAGGACCCGCCCCTGCTCCCGCAGCGCCTGCGCCACACGCGCGGGTGTCGGTTCGGCCCCGCTCTCGGCCAGCCACTGCCGTACGCCGTCCAGCAGCCCGGGGGCCATGTCCGCACCGTCCGCGAAATCCACGGCAGGCGCCCGTGAGCGCCCCCGCTCACGGGCCGCACCTGAAGGCCCACCCGGCTGCCCCCATCCGACGGACACACCCGAAGACCCGCCCGAGGACCCACCCGCCCGCCACAGCTGACCAGCACCGGCCACGGCCCCCTGCCGACCCGCGCCGTCCACTGCTCCCGCTACCCGCCGTTGCTCGTCAGCACCGCCCGCGGCCCGGCCCACCATCCCCCGCTCGGCCGCCCGCACCGCAGCCGCACCCGATCCCCGCCACCCGATCGGCACATCTGCCGCGCCGTCCGTAAGACCGCCCGCAGCTTGCCCCGCCACCCCTCGCCCGGCCGCCCGCACCGCAGCCGCACCCGATCCCCGCCACCCGATCGGCACGCCTGCCGCGCCGTCCGTAGGACCGCCCGCGGCTCGCCCCGCCATCCCTCGCCCGGCCGCCCGCACCGCGGCCGCACCCGATCCCCGCCACCCGATCGGCACGCCTGCCGCGCCGTCCGTGCACGCACGCCCCAAAGCCCTGCTCATACCGCCCTCGCCTCCACCAACGCCCGCTCCCAGAACTCCTTGCAGAACCGGGCCAAAGGCCCTCGTACGGCCGCGCCCGGGGGTGCCTCGCTCCCCAGGGGCCGCTGCAGTGCCGGCTCGACCGGCACCTCGCCCACCAGGGGCAGTCCGAGCAGCCGGGCCACCTCGCGGTCATCGAGGCCGGGTGCGTACGGACCGCGTACCGCCACCCGCAGGTCGCGCAGGACCATGCCGACGGCGGAGGCCACGCGACCGGCCGCGGCGACGGCCCGCAGTTCGGCGGGGACCACGAGGATCCCGAGGTCGAGCTGGGCGAGTGCCTCGGCGACGCCGTCGTCGAGGCGGCGCGGCAGGTCGACGACGACGGTGCCGCCCCGGCGCCGGGCCGCGGCGAGCACCGCCCGCACGGCCTGGGGCGGCACGGCGATGCGGTCACCGCGATCCCAGCTGAGCACCCTCAGCGAGTGCAGCCGCGGCAGTGACTCCTCCAAGGCGCCGCCGCCGACCCGCCCACGCGAGGCGGCGAACGCGGGCCAGCGCAGCCCTTCGGTGCTCTCTCCGCCGAGGAGTACGTCGAGTCCGCCGCCCAACGGGTCGGCGTCCACGAGGAGTGTGCGCAGGCCTTCACGCGCGGAGGTGACGGCGAGGGCGCACGCGAGCGTGGAGGCCCCGGCCCCGCCCCTGCCACCGATGACTCCGACGGTGAGGGCGGGCCTGCCGACGCCTTCGGTGACGTCGGCGATGCGGTCGACCAGCCACTGCTCGCCGTCGGGGAGCATCAGCACATGGTCGGCGCCGATCTCGACGGCCCGTTTCCACACCCCCGAGTCGTCCTGGTCCCGGCCCACGAGCACCACTCCGCGCCGGCGCGCGGCCCCGCGCACACGGTGGGCTGCGTCGTCGCCGACCAGGACGAGCGGGGCCGCCTCCCAATTGCCTCTGGGCTCCGGCACTCCGTGGTGCACCTCGGGTTTCGCGCCGGCCGCCGCGCACAAGCGCAGCAGATCGTCGAGCAGGTCCTCGTCCTCCGTGACGATCAACGGCTGCCCCGGCCGCCCTCCGGCGGTGGGCTGCGGATCATGTGTGACAGCTGCGGTCACGTCTCCATCCCCCTTCACTGCGACGCGCAAGGCCCGCGCAGCGCCTCTTCACTGCGACGCGCAAGGGCCCACGCAGCGCCTCTTTCACGCGGCCCCTTCGGCCCCGCGATTCCCAAACCTGTGAAGAACCGGCAATCGGCCTTCATATGAACGGCCGATACGAACCGGCCAAGCACGCCCGACTAACCAGAACCGGCCATCAAGTCGGTCGGAGCGGGACGCGTTGGAATCACGGTGCAGCGATCCCGGAAATCGTGTGGATCTTGGTCGATAACTGTGGACAACTCAGCGGTTGTGAATATCGCCGTCACCCATCCCGGTGAGCCCTGTACGGCCTGCGTGCGACCTCCGCAGAGCAGCGCGACGACTACGCACAGTGACGGATCATGAGCATGCAGGAAAGGCGGCCGCAGCCGCCTCGAAGCGGTCGCAGGACCGCGCACAAACGAGGAAAAACCACCCGGACATGCGACGACCCCCACCGGGGGGGAGAGTGGGGGTCGTCTCCACGGCCGACTCGGGGGGGGAGGAGCCGGGCCGGGTTAGCACGGTCGCGAACGATCCGTGACTTCCATGGTGTACCCGAGAGCCCTCTCAGGCAAACCCACGCGCCCCACCTTACGCCGAATGGGCTGCACCTATGCTCGGGGTCGTGGAAAACCACTCCTTGCCCCGCACAGCCGCCTTCTTCGACCTGGACAAGACGGTCATTGCGAAGTCGAGCACGCTCACGTTCAGCAAGTCGTTCTACCAAGGCGGGTTGATCAACCGCAGGGCGGCCTTGCGGACCGCCTATGCCCAGTTCGTCTTCCTCGTCGGCGGTATGGACCACGACCAGATGGAGCGCACCCGCGAGTACCTCTCCGCGCTCGTCCGCGGCTGGAACGTCCAGCAGGTCAAGGAGATCGTGGCCGAAACGCTCCATGACCTGATCGACCCGATCATCTACGACGAGGCCGCCTCGCTCATCGAAGAGCACCACACCGCAGGCAGAGACGTCGTCATCGTCTCCACGTCCGGCGCCGAGGTGGTCGAGCCGATCGGCGAACTGCTCGGCGCGGACCGGGTGGTGGCGACCCGCATGGTCGTGGGCGAGGACGGCTGCTACACCGGCGAGGTGGAGTACTACGCGTACGGCCCGACGAAGGCCGAGGCGATCAAGGAGCTGGCGGAGTCCGAGGGTTACGACCTGGAGCTCTGCTACGCCTACAGCGACTCGGCGACCGACCTGCCGATGCTCAAAGCCGTAGGCCATCCGCACGCGGTCAACCCGGACCGGGCCCTGCGCCGCGAGGCTCTCGCGCGCGGGTGGCCGATTCTCGATTTCCACCGGCCGGTCCGGCTCAAGCAGCGGCTGCCTGGGTTCGCCGTACCGCCCCGTCCGGCACTCGTCGCGGTCGCCGCGATAGGAGCCGCGGCGGCCACGGCGGGCTTCGTCTGGTACGCGAGCCGGCGCCGGTCGACGGTGGCCTGAGACAGCGACCCGAGATGATTCCGCCCACTTGACACAATTTGAGGATAAAAGTAAAGAACAACGGCCAGGGGTTCCGCTTACCCCGGTCCAGGAGTACAAAGGGATTAACGGCCCGCGAGACCAAGGACATCCGAGAGGATCACCTTAATAACGCATTTGGCCCCACGGACCGAGCATGAACATCGAGCACCCACGCGACGTCGACCCGTCGATTACGGGCCAGCCACACCAGGTGACGGGCAAAGTTCCCGGCCTGATGGGCAATATATCGAGGACGCTTGGTAACCCGGTGAACATGCCAGCGGCGGTACGAATCCTCGTACCGCCGCAACCCTGTTCAGGGACCTCTACGCCGCCCCGCGCTGCAGTGCCTCACACACGGCCGTGGACTCGCGCGCGCCCAGTTCGATCGCGCTGCCGCAGTGGGCGATCCAGGCGGCCATGCCCTCAGGAGTACCGGACACGTATCCGTCGAGGGCCGCCAGATAGACCGCACGGCCCAGTTCGGCGTGACCGACCTCCGGCGGGCAGACCGACTTCGGGTCGAGACCGCTGCCGACCAGGACGATCCGCGCGGCCGCGCGCGCGACCAGGCCGTTGTGGGAGACGAAGGGCCGCAGGGCGAGGAGTTCTCCCTGTACGACGGCGGCCGTGACCAGGGCGGGGGCGGAACTGCCCGCGATGATCAGCTCGGACAGGCCTTCCAGCCGACCCGAGACCTCGGCCGCGCTCGGCAGGGGCAGCTCGATGAGCGGCTCGTCGACGGTCTCGCCGGCCTGCCGCGGACGCCCGATCTCGTCGCCCTTGTCGGCCGCGGCCACCAGATGCAGCCGGGCCAGCACCCGCAGGGGCGACTGGCGCCAGATGGACAGCAGTTGGCCGGCCTCGGCGGTCAGCCTGAGGGCCGCGCCCATGACCCGCGCCTCGTCGTCGACACCGAAGTCCGAGCGCCGGCGCACCTCTTCGAGGGCCCAGTCCGCGCCGGACAGCGCGGCCGAGCCACGGGCACCGCGCAGGGCCGCCTCGGAGGTGATCTCGTTGCTGCGGCGCCGCATGACGCGGTGTCCGTAGACCCGGTCCACGGACTTGCGCACGGACTCCACGGACTCGGGCACACCGGGCAGCGAACCCAGGGCCGCTAGCGGATCGGCGGCCGCGCCTGTCGTACTCATGAGTACGACACTACGCAACCCAGCCCCGCACCCCTCGATGGAGTGGTCTTCTTCACTCACGCCTGCCACATACAGCTATCACCCGACTACGCTTCGCGAACATGAAAATTGCTTTCGTCGGGAAGGGCGGCAGCGGCAAGACCACGCTGTCCTCCCTGTTCATCCGCCACCTCGCGGCCACCGGAGCGCCGGTGATCGCCGTTGACGCCGACATCAACCAGCACCTGGGTCCGGCGCTCGGCCTGGACGAGGCGGAGGCGGCCGCACTGCCCGCCCTCGGCGAGCGGCTGTCGCTGATCAAGGAGTACCTGCGCGGCACCAACCCACGCATCGCCTCCGCCGCGGAAATGATCAAGACCACGCCGCCCGGCGAGGGCTCCCGGCTGCTGCGGGTGCGCGAGGACAACCCGGTATACGACGCCTGCGCCCGGTCGGTGGAACTCGACGGCGACGCCGTCCGTTTGATGGTCACCGGCCCCTTCACCGACGCCGATCTGGGGGTGGCCTGCTACCACTCCAAGACCGGAGCGGTGGAGCTGTGCCTGAACCACCTGGTGGACGGGCAGGGCGAATACGTCGTGGTGGACATGACGGCGGGCTCGGACTCCTTCGCCTCCGGCATGTTCACGCGTTTCGACATCACGTTCCTCGTCGTCGAGCCGACCCGGAGGGGGGTCTCCGTCTATCGCCAGTACAGGGAGTACGCCCGCGACTTCGGTGTCGTCCTGAAGGTCGTCGGCAACAAGGTGCAGGGCCAGGACGACCTCGACTTCCTCCGCACCGAAGTCGGGGACGACCTGTTGGTGACGGTCGGGCACTCCGACTGGGTGCGTGCCCTGGAGAAGGGCCGGCCGCCCCGGTTCGAGCTCCTGGAGGACGTCAACCGTCGCGCCCTGCACCGGCTGCGGACGGCCGTCGACGCGACGTACGAACTGCGGGACTGGGAGCGCTACTCCCGGCAGATGGTGCACTTCCACCTGAAGAACGCCCAGTCCTGGGGCAACCAACGCACGGGGGCCGACCTTGCGGCACAGGTCGACCCCTCGTTCGTGCTCGGCGAGAGCGCGGTGACGGCCGTCTGACGACGACCGCCGGGCGCCTACTGCTTCTTGGTCGTCGGCGCCCCCGGTACGCCCTTCGGTGCCGGGGCGGGGTGGTCGGACAGGAAGGCCGACCAGCCCTGCTTCGGCGCCTCGCCCACACCCAGGGCACCCAGCTTCTCCAGGATCTCCGGGTCCTGGGCGTCCAGCCAGTCGGCCAGCTGCCGGAAGGAGACACAGCGCACGTCGGACTTGTTGCACACCCGCTCGATGGTCTCCTTGACGGCGCGCATGTAGGTGCCGCCGTTCCAGGACTCGAAATGGTTGCCGATGATCAGAGGCGCGCGGTTGCCGTCGTAAGCCCGGTGGAAGCCCTTGAGCAGACCGTCGCGCATCTGGTCGCCCCAGATCTCGAACTTGCCGGGGTTGCCCTGGGTCGCGGTGCCGGACTGGTTGACCATGAAGTTGTAGTCCATGGTGAGCTGCTCGTAGGAGTGCCCGGGAAAGGGCACAAGCTGCATCGACAGGTCCCACAGGCCCTGCTTCTTCTTGGGCCAGAGCTGCTCGTTGACGCCGCTGGTGTCGTAGCGGAAGCCCAGCTCACGGGCGGCCTTCATGAAGTTCTGCTGGCCCTCCAGGCAGGGCGTGCGGGCGCCGATGAGCTCCTTGTCGTAGTCGAAGGGCAGCGGGGAGGCCTTCGTCATCCCGGTGTTGGTCTTCCAGGACTTCACGAACTTCTTGGCCTGGGAGATCTCGTCCTTCCAGTCCGCCACCGACCACTCGCCGACCCCGCCGCCCTTGCCGCAGAAGTGGCCGTTGAAGTGGGTGCCGACCTCGTTGCCCTCCAGCCAGGCCAGGCGCAGCTGCTTGACGGTGTCGGCGATGCCCTGCTCGTCGTTGAAGCCGATGTCGGAGCGGCCCGGGGAGTGCTGCGGCGGCTTGTACTCGTCGCGCTTGTCCTCCGGCAGCATGTACACGCCGCTCAGGAAGTACGTCATCGTCGCGTGGTTCGCCTTGCCGACCTCGCGGAAGTGGGAGAACAGCTTCTGGCTGTCCTCGCCGGCGCCGTCCCAGGAGAACACCACGAACTGCGGAGGCTTCTCACCGGGCTTGAGGCGTTCGGCTCTGGGCAGGTGGGGCTGGGCTCCGGTGTACGCGGTGGAGCCGTCGCCGATCAGGCGGAACACCTTCTTGGGCGGCGCCTGGGCGGGCTTCGCCTTCTGCGGGCCCGCGGCCCCTCCCTCGGAGGTGTCGGTGCCGGTCGCGCAACCGGCCAGTGAGGCGGCACAGACCGCGGCGACCACGGCTCCCGCGGCAATCCTCTGGGTGGCGGCCATGTTCCGCCCACCTTCTTCCTTCTCTCGGGGCCAACGACAGCGCCGCCAAGTTCACATGGGCCCGAGAAGGAATTAGTACGACAAGCCGATGAAATTGTCATTTCATCCATTCAGGTGAGCTATTAGTCCATTTGCCCGGAAAGTCTATGCCTGGCCTTTACTCTGCATTACGATCTGTTTACCGAGCGTTGATTCATCCCGCCGCTGCACGCCGTGACCCACGGCCGCGACCCGCCCCCGCCATCGAGGGGGGACCACCTGTTCCGCGACCGCGCTGCCCCGGAGGAGACGGGAAAACATGTCAGCCTGCGTCCCCACCCGCGCCACCGACCCGAGCGACTCGCACCGTACGAGGCGCATCCACCGACCCCACAGCCCGCCGCCGACCCCGCCCCGCCGCTTCCGTGTCGCGGGCGCCGACGTGTCGGCCTCGATCGCGGTCTTCCTGATCGCGCTGCCCCTGTCCCTCGGTATCGCCCTCGCCACCGGCGCCCCCCTGCAGGCCGGCCTCGTGGCCGCAGCCGTCGGAGGGATCGTCGTCGGCCGACTCGGCGGTTCCCCGCTCCAGGTCAGCGGCCCCGCCGCCGGGCTCACCGTGGTCACCGCCGACCTGATCCACCGCTACGGCTGGCGGACGACCTGCGCCATCACCGTGCTGGCCGGAGTGGTCCAGCTGGGCCTCGGCTGCCTGCGCGTGGCCCGCACCGCGCTCGCCGTCAGCCCCGCGATCGTGCACGGCATGCTCGCCGGCATCGGCGTCACCATCGCCGTAGCCCAGCTGCACATCGTCCTCGGCGGCACCCCGCAGAGCTCCGTCCTCGCCAACCTCCGCGGTCTGCCCGCCCAGTTGGCGCACGTCCAGCCCGCCGCGGTGTCGGTGAGCGTGCTGACCCTGACGCTGCTCTTCTTCTGGCCGCGCATCCCCGGCCGGGCCGGTCACCTGCTGCGCCGTATTCCGGCCGCGCTCGTCGCCGTCGCCGGAGCCACCGCCGCCGCCTCGCTCACCGGGCTGACCCTGCCCAAGGTCGGCCTGCCGTCCTGGAGCAGCCACGCCCTGGCCGGACTGCCCGAGGGCCCTGCGCTGGGCCTCGCCGCCGCCGTGCTCACCACCACGCTGGTGTGCAGCGTGCAGTCGCTGCTCGGCGCGGTCGCCGTGGACAAGCTGGTGGCGGGCCGCCCCGACCTGCTCGCCGCGAGCACCGGCACCGGCCGCGGCGCCCGTGTCGGCCGCTCCGACCTGGACCGCGAACTGCTCGGACAGGGCGCCGCCAACATCGTCTCCGGCACGCTCGGCGGGCTGCCCGTCGCCGGTGTGGCGGTGCGGAGTTCGGCGAATGTCCAAGCCGGTGCCGTCAGCCGGAACTCCACGATGCTGCACGGCGTTCTCGTAGTGATCGCCGCGCTGCTGATGGTCCCGGTCCTGGAGTTCATCCCGCTCGCCTCGCTCGCCGCCCTGGTGATGGCCGTCGGCATCCAGATGGTGTCCCTGCACCACATCCGCACGGTGACCCGCCACCGCGAGGTGCTGGTCTACGCCGTCACCACCCTCGGCGTGGTCCTGTTCGGCGTCCTGGAGGGCGTGATCCTGGGGATCGCCGTCGCCGTCGGGGTCGCCCTGCACCGCCTCACCCGCACCCGCATCACGCACTACGAGAGGGAAGGAATCCATCACGTCCATGTGCGAGGACAGTTGACGTTCCTCGCGGTGCCCCGGCTCAGCCGGGCCCTGCATCTCGTCCCCCAAGGGGCCGACGCCGTCGTGGAGTTGGACGGGTCGTTCATGGACCACGCGGCGTACGAGTCGCTTCAGGACTGGCAGAAGACGCACACCGCGCAGGGCGGTTCCGTCGAGCTGACCGGGCGCAGACCGGGGACGCGCATCGCCGAGCCCTCCGATTCCGCCCACTGCCGCTGCCGCCCCTGGACGCCCTGGCGCAACCACCAGTGCGAGCGCCCGACATCCGCACCGTCAGCCGGACACTCCGGTGCGCCGGCTGAGCCCGGTACGGCACACGATCCGAGCTGGCCACCCCGCGAGTCGAGCGGGCGTGAACTGGCCCGTGGCATCAGCGCGTTCCAGCGCAACACCGCACCGATCGTGCGGGGCGAGCTGGCCCGGCTGGCGCGCGAGGGCCAGCAGCCCGCCCAGCTCTTCCTCACCTGCGCCGACTCACGGCTGGTCACCTCGATGATCACCTCCAGCGGTCCGGGAGACCTGTTCGTGGTGCGCAATGTGGGCAACCTCGTTCCACTGCCTGGCGAGGAGAGCGGAGACGACTCGGTGGCGGCCGCGATCGAGTACGCGGTGGACGTGCTGAAGGTGCGTTCCATCACGGTGTGTGGGCACTCCGGCTGCGGAGCCATGCAGGCGCTGCTCAACTCCGAGCCGGGCGGGGCCCGAACCCCGCTGAAGCGATGGCTGCGCCATGGCCTGCCGAGTCTGGAGCGGATGGCCGACGACGGTCGGCCCTGGGCGAAGCTGGCCAGGCGGACCCCCGCCGACGCGGTCGAGCAGCTCAGCCTCACCAACGTGGTGCAGCAGCTGGAGCACCTCAGCGCCCATGACTCGGTCGCCCGGGCCCTTCGAGAGGGGAAGTTGGAGCTGCACGGGATGTACTTCCATGTGGGAGAGGCCCAGGCGTATCTGCTCACCGGGGCGGACGGGGACGAGCTCTTCGAACACGTGGAGGCGGCGGCGGACCTGCCGGCGTGAACTCATATGGGTGGGCGGCCCCTTCAAGAGGGGCCGCCCACCGCCGGACGGACACTAAGAACGCTGAGACCGGTCCGGCGTCGGCTTCACCGGGACAGAGGGCTCGACGTCGGCCTCGGTCGGGTAGACATGGACCCTGTACGGCGTTTCCCTGTCGTTGCGGTTCACGAAGACCAGCACATTGCCCCCTCACCCGTACTTGGGCGGGAGTGTGAAAGGCGTTACAGGCACTGAACTCGGCCTGGTCGGCGTACGTGGGTACGGATGACCCGGGCCGCCGGACTCGGTACGCAACAGGTCTAAACCAATTCCAGGTCTGCCCTTGTCATCGCACCCCTGGTCTGATGAGCTGTGGCCTGGGACACAACGGACACCCTGGGAAAGGCAGATGCCGTGAGCAACGAGAGCCTGGCCAACCTGCTCAAGGAAGAGCGCAGGTTCGCGCCACCCGCCGACCTGGCGGCGAACGCCAACGTCACCGCGGAGGCGTATGAGCAGGCCAAGGCTGACCGGCTGGGTTTCTGGGCCGCGCAGGCCCGTCGACTGAGCTGGGCCAAGGAGCCGACCGAGACGCTGGACTGGTCGAACCCGCCGTTCGCCAAGTGGTTCAAGGACGGCGAGCTCAATGTGGCCTACAACTGCGTCGACCGGCATGTCGAGGCGGGCAACGGCGACCGGGTCGCCATCCACTTCGAGGGCGAGCCCGGCGACAGCCGCGCGATCACCTACGCCGAGCTCAAGGACGAGGTCTCCAAGGCCGCGAACGCCCTGCTGGAGCTGGGAGTCCAGAAGGGCGACCGGGTCGCCGTATACATGCCGATGATCCCCGAGACGGCGATCGCGATGCTCGCCTGCGCCCGGATCGGCGCCGCGCACTCCGTGGTCTTCGGCGGGTTCTCGGCGGACGCGCTCGCCACCCGCATCCAGGACGCCGACGCGCGTGTGGTCATCACCACCGACGGCGGTTACCGCCGCGGCAAGCCGTCCGCGCTCAAGCCCGCCGTCGATGAGGCCTCCGACAAGGCGGGCAACGTCGAACACGTGCTCGTGGTGCGCCGTACCGGCCAGGAGGTCGCCTGGAACGACAGCCGGGACGTGTGGTGGCACGACCTCGTCGACCGGCAGCCGAACGAGCACACCCCGGAGGCGTTCAACGCCGAGCAGCCGCTCTTCATCCTGTACACGTCCGGTACGACGGGTAAGCCGAAGGGCATCCTGCACACCTCCGGCGGCTACCTCACCCAGGCCGCCTACACCCACCACGCCGTCTTCGACCTCAAGCCGGAGACCGACGTCTACTGGTGCACCGCCGACGTCGGCTGGGTCACCGGGCACTCCTACATCGTCTACGGCCCGCTCGCCAACGGCGCCACCCAGGTCATGTACGAGGGCACCCCGGACACCCCGCACCAGGGCCGCTTCTGGGAGATCGTGCAGAAGTACGGGGTGACGATCCTGTACACGGCGCCCACCGCCATTCGTACGTTCATGAAGTGGGGCGACGACATCCCGGCGAAGTTCGATCTCAGCAGCCTGCGGGTGCTGGGCTCGGTCGGTGAGCCGATCAACCCCGAGGCGTGGATCTGGTACCGCAAGCACATCGGCGGCGACCGGACGCCGATCGTGGACACCTGGTGGCAGACCGAGACCGGCGCGATGATGATCTCTCCGCTGCCAGGCGTCACCGCGACCAAGCCCGGTTCCGCGCAGACCGCGCTGCCCGGCATCTCCGCGACCGTCGTCGACGACGAGGCGAACGAGGTCCCGAACGGCGGCGGTGGCTACCTGGTCCTCACCGAGCCATGGCCGTCGATGCTGCGCACCATCTGGGGCGACGACCAGCGCTTCCTCGACACATACTGGTCGCGCTTCGAGGGCAAGTACTTCGCCGGTGACGGCGCGAAGAAGGACGACGACGGCGACATCTGGCTCCTTGGCCGGGTCGACGACGTCATGCTCGTCTCCGGCCACAACATCTCCACGACGGAGGTCGAGTCGGCGTTGGTGTCCCACCCGTCCGTCGCCGAGGCCGCCGTCGTCGGTGCCGCGGACGAGACGACCGGGCAGGCCATCGTCGCCTTCGTGATCCTGCGCGGCACGGCGAACGCCGAGGACGAGGGCCTCGTCGCCGATCTGCGCAACCACGTCGGTGCCACCCTCGGCCCGATCGCCAAGCCGAAGCGGGTCCTGCCGGTGCAGGAACTGCCGAAGACCCGCTCCGGCAAGATCATGCGCCGGCTGCTGCGGGACGTCGCCGAGAACCGCCAGCTCGGAGACGTGACGACCCTGACCGACTCGACGGTCATGGACCTCATCCAGGCCAAGCTGCCGGCGGCGCCCAGCGAGGACTGACCGGCTCCTCAAAAAAAGGGGGTGCCTGGCGCGGCAGTGCGCCGGGCGCCCCTTTTAGGTAAACTAAACAAAACAACGTGATCCTCAAGGTGTGCCGGGAAGTCTGGTCGGCGAGCAGTCCCGCCCTGCCCATCGACCGGAGGTCACCCCATGTCCGCGCCCACCCGTAAGGTCCTCGGACGGTTGTCCCTCCCCGAGCGGACCTTCGTCGCGGACGCGCTGCGCACCGAGACCGTCGGTGGCGTGCTGCTGCTCATCGCCGCGGTCGCCGCGCTGATCTGGGCGAACGTCCCCGCACTGCACAACAGTTACGAGAGCTTCAGCCACTTCCACCTGGGCCCCGGCGCCCTCGGCCTCGACCTGTCGATCGAACACTGGGCCGCCGACGGCCTCCTCGCGGTCTTCTTCTTCGTCGCCGGCATCGAGCTCAAGCGCGAGCTCGTCGCCGGTGACCTGAAGGACCCCAAGGCGGCCGCGCTGCCCGTGGTCGCGGCCCTGTGCGGCATGGCCGTACCCGCGCTCGTCTACACCCTCACCAACCTCACCGGCGGCGGCTCGCTCGCCGGGTGGGCCGTGCCCACCGCCACCGACATCGCCTTCGCGCTCGCGGTGCTCGCCGTCATCGGCACCTGGCTGCCGAGCGCGCTGCGCGCCTTCCTGCTCACCCTCGCCGTCGTCGACGACCTCTTCGCGATCCTGATCATCGCGGTCTTCTTCACCGCGGACATCGACCTCGCCGCGCTCGGCGGCGCGGCCCTGGGCCTCGCGGTCTTCTGGCTGCTGCTGCGCAAGGGCGTACGCGGCTGGTACGTCTACGTCCCGCTCGCGCTGGTGATCTGGGCGCTGATGTACAACAGCGGGGTCCACGCCACCATCGCGGGCGTCGCGATGGGCCTGATGCTGCGCTGCACCACGCGGGAGGACGAGAAGCACTCCCCGGGTGAGGACATCGAGCATCTCGTACGACCGCTCTCGGCAGGCTTGGCCGTCCCCCTGTTCGCCCTGTTCAGCGCGGGTGTCTCCGTCTCCGGCAGCGCGCTCGGGGATGTGTTCACCCAGCCGGAGACGCTGGGCGTGGTGCTGGGGCTGGTCGTCGGCAAGGCGCTCGGCATCTTCGGCGGGACCTGGCTGACCGCCCGCTTCACCCGGGCCTCGCTCAGCGACGACCTCGCGTGGGCCGACGTGTTCGCGGTGGCGACCCTGGCCGGCATCGGATTCACCGTCTCGCTGCTCATCGGCGAGCTCGCCTTCGACGACGCCACGCTGACCGACGAGGTCAAGGCCGCCGTACTCCTCGGCTCGCTCATCGCGGCGACCCTCGCGACCGTGCTGCTCAAGCTGCGCAACGCCACGTACCGCAGGCTGTACGAGGCCGAGGAGCGCGACGACGACCTCGACGGCATCCCGGACATCTACGAGGAGGACGATCCGGCGTACCACCTGCGGATGGCGGCGATCCACGACCGCAAGGCCGCCGAGCACCGCCGGATCGCCGAGCTCAAGACTGCCGAGCGGCTTACCGAAGTGGCGGGCGGGGCAAGCGAGGACGACGACCGTCGGGCATGATCTGACGGGACGGTACAAAAGACACGGCACACAAAGAGTCCCAGTGATAGGGAGACCGCGATGAGCGCACCCGACGGCAGCCCGGTCGGCGCCGAACGCAGCATCGGCCAGCTGTTCGCCCAGGCGACGACCGAGATGTCGGCGCTGGTGCACGACGAGATCGCCCTGGCGAAGGCGCAGCTCAAGCAGGACGTGAAGCGCGGCGCGGCGAGCGGTGGCGCGTTCAGCGGGGCCGGCGCGGTCCTGGTGTTCTCCCTGCCGATGCTGAACTTCGCCCTGGCGTACGGCATCCGGACCTGGAGCGACTGGAACCTCGCGGTCTGCTTCCTGCTGTCCTTCGCCGCCAACGTCCTCGTCGCGCTCGTCCTCGCGCTGCTCGGCGTCGTCTTCGCGAAGAAGGCGCAGAAGAGCAAGGGCCCGCAGAAGGTCGCCGCGTCCATGAAGGAGACGGCGGGCGTGCTGCAGAACGCCAAGCCGCACCCGCGACCCGGCAGCGACAACAAGATCCTGGAGGAGCGGGTCAGGGAGACGAAGGCCATCGAGGCTGTGGCACGCTCGTCGTCATGACGGATCCCGCCTCTTCGGCGCAGCAGCCCGCTTCTCTCGTACGGCCCGACGGTCCCTGGACGCACCGGGACGTGGCCGCCAACGGCGCGCGCTTCCACATCGCCGAAATGGGCGACGGACCGCTGGTGATGTTCCTGCACGGCTTCCCGCAGTTCTGGTGGACCTGGCGGCACCAGCTGGAGGCGCTCGCCGACGCCGGCTTCCGGGCCGTGGCCATGGATCTGCGCGGCGTCGGCGGCAGCGACCGCACCCCGCGCGGCTACGACCCCGCCAACCTGGCCCTCGACGTCACCGGTGTGATCCGTTCCCTGGGTGAGCCGGACGCCGCGCTGGTCGGCCACGACCTGGGCGGCTATCTGGCGTGGACGGCCGCCGCGATGCGCCCCAAGCTCGTACGGCGGCTCGCGGTCTCCTCGATGCCGCACCCCCGGCGCTGGCGCTCGGCGATGCTCTCGGACGTCAAGCAGACACGCGCCGGTGCCTACATCTGGGGGTTCCAGCGGCCCTGGATCCCGGAGCGCCGGCTGACCGCGGACGACGGCGCGCTGGTGGCCGAGCTGATCCGGGACTGGTCGGGGCCGCGCCTGCCGGACGACGAGGCGGTGGAGACGTACCGGAAGGCGATCTGCATCCCCTCCACGGCGCACTGCTCGGTCGAGCCGTACCGCTGGCTGGTGCGGTCGATGGCCCGTCCCGACGGCATCCAGTTCAACCGGCGCATGAAGCGGCCCGTCCGCGTGCCTACCCTCCACCTGCACGGCTCGCTCGACCCGGTGATGCGCACGCGCAGCGCCGCCGGGTCCGGGGAGTACGTCGAAGCCCCGTACCGCTGGCGGCTGTTCGACGGTCTGGGGCACTTCCCGCACGAGGAGGATCCGGTCGCCTTCTCGACCGAACTGATCAACTGGTTGAAGGATCCCGAACCCGATCGGTGACGGTTCCGTCGCGCCCGGTATCCGGACCTGAACACCTGTACCACGAACAGCCACTTGCCCGGCGCATAGGCCAATTGGGGGGCGTGAGGGAGGTTATCGACCTTGGGGCGGGGGCACACGTCGGGGTATGGGCTGGACGCACGACTACAGTGACGCAGCACGCAATCGACGCTCTGGCGGTGGCCTGAGCTCCCACCATCAGGGCGGTGCCCCGCAACTGCCGGGCGGCACGGACCTGAGGGTGGGCATCCCGCGCATTCTGCGGCGCCGGGCCCGCTGGGTGTCGGTACGCCTGCGTCACCCCCGAGGCTGACGCGCCTTACCCGACCCCCTCACAGCGCGCAGCTGTCGCTGTCCACCTGCTGGTTCGCGGTGCGCCCCTTGGCGATGTCCTCCTGGATCTCGTCCGCGGTGAGCGCGTACCCGGTGTCGGCGTCGTCGAGTGACTTCGCGAAGACCACGCCGTACACCTTGCCCTCCGGGGTGAGCAGCGGGCCGCCGGAGTTGCCCTGGCGGACGGTCGCGTAGAGGGAGTAGACATCACGGCTGACGGTGCCGCGGTGGTAGATGTCCGGTCCGTGGGCGTCGATGCGCCCGCGCACGCGCGCGGAGCGGACGTCGTACGAGCCGTTCTCCGGGAAGCCGGCCACGATCGCGCCTTCCCCGCTGGCCGCGTCCTGTGACGTGAACTGCAGCGCGGGCGCCTTCAGATCGGGCACGTCCAGTACGGCGATGTCGCGCTCCCAGTCGTAGAGGACGATCGTGGCGTCGTACTTCCTGCCCTCGCCGCCTATCTGGACGGTGGGCTCGTCGACGCCGCCGACGACATGCGCGTTGGTCATGACGCGGCGGTCACCGAAGACGAAGCCACTGCCCTCCAGGACCTTGCCGCAGCTCTGCGCGGTGCCCATGACCTTGACGATGGAGCGCTGGGCGCGGGTGGCGACGGCGCTGTTCGCGAGCCTGGGGTCGGGCGGCTGGACCTCTTTGATCGGCTCGTCGGCGAACGGGCTGAAGACCTGCGGGAAGCCGTTCTGCGCGAGGACCGAGGTGAAGTCCTTGAACCAGGTGTCGGCGTCCGAGGGCAGCGCCTCCTGCACGCCCAGCAGCACCTTGGAGCCGCGCACCTCCTTGCCGACCGTCGGCATCGTGGTCTGCGCGAGGGTGGCGCCGATCAGCCAGGCGACCAGGAGCATCGCGAGGACGTTGACGAGGGCGCCGCCGGTGGCGTCCAGGGCGCGCGCCGGGGACCAGGTGATGTATCGGCGCAGCTTGTTGCCGAGGTGGGTGGTCAGGGCCTGGCCGACCGAGGCGCAGACGATGACGACGACCACCCCGACCACGGCGGCGACCGTGCCGACCTCCGCGTGATCGGTCACCGCGTCCCAGATGACGGGCAGCGTGTAGACGGCGACGAGACCACCGCCCAGGAACCCGATCACCGACAGGATGCCGACGACGAAGCCCTGGCGATAACCGACGATCGCGAACCACACGGCGGCGACCAGCAACAGGATGTCCAGCACGTTCACGGACGCCACCCTGTCATGAGCGCCAGTCGAGCGGGACCTGCTTCTCGCGGTCCCATGGGCGCTCCCAGCCCGCGAAGTGCAGCAGCCGGTCGATGATTCCGGCGGTGAAGCCCCACACCAGGGTCGATTCGACCAGGAATGCCGGACCTCGGTGACCGCTGGGGTGGACGGTGGTCGCACGGTTGTCGGGATCCGTGAGATCCGCCACGGGAACGGTGAAGACGCGGGCGGTCTCGTTCGGATCGACGACCCCGACCGGGCTCGGCTCGCGCCACCAGCCAAGGACCGAGGTCACCACGAAGCCGCTGACCGGGATGTACAGCTTCGGCAGCACGCCGAAGAGCTGGACGCCGGAGGGGTCGAGGCCGGTCTCCTCCTCCGCCTCGCGCAGGGCGGCCCTGAGCAGCCCGTCGCCCTTCGGGTCGCCGTCCTCCGGGTCGAGCGCGCCGCCGGGGAACGACGGCTGCCCCGCGTGCGACCGCAGTGAGCTCGCCCGCTCCATGAGCAGCAGCTCGGGGCCCCGCTCACCCTCGCCGAAGAGGATCAGCACGGCCGACTGCCGCCCCGCGCCGTTCTCCGGCGGCAGGAAGCGGCTCAGCTGCCGCGGCTCGACCGTCTCCACGGCGTGCACGACGGGGTCGAGCCAGTCGGGCAGCCCTTCCCGACTGACCGTCACCGGCCCACCCCGCGTATTGCTCGCCCGTGTCATCGCCACCCCCGTCGTCCTGCACTGCCCAACGCCCGACGCGCCCTAGATCGTTCCGACCGGGCACGCCGCGCATTCGACTGCCGCGGTCCCCGCGTCGAGTGCGCCGCCCGGACCGGGCACAACCGCCCCGACCGGCACTGCCCGCCCACCCCGCCGCTCGCGTCCGCCCGACAGGACCACTGATGTCGGTCCGTCAGACCCGCCCGGCCACCCGACACCAGCCGTCCCCGCATCAAGCCCACCGCCCGGGACACAGGGCACAACCGCACGTCCGCCCGACAAGACCGCACGTCCGCCCGACAAGACCGCTGATGTCGGCCCGTCAGACCCGCCCGGCCACCCGGCACCAGCAGTCCCCGCGTCGAGCAGGCCGCCCGGGTCACCGCGCACGACCATCCCAACCGGCGCAGACCGTCCACCGCACGGCGCACGTCCGCCCGACGGGACCACTGATGCCGCCCAGCCCGATCCACCTCACCGCCCGGCACCGACGCCCGCACTCCGCACGGCCCGCCCCGCCAGCGCGATCCCATCGACCGCACCGCATGCGCGCCCCCGTCCACCTGAGCCGACCGCGACGGCCCTCCTGGCCACACCACCCGCACCCTCACCCAGCGGCCCCCAACGGCGGCGCGGCCTTCCCCCCGGCGTCCAGATAGGCCTGCGGCGGATTCAGTCGCTGCCCGGGGAAGCCGCCCTTCTCGTACTTGAGGAGCTTCCGCGCCTTCTCCGGGTCCGTCTCGCCCTCGCCGTACGCGGGGCAGAGCGGGGTGATGGGGCAGGCGCCGCAGGCGGGCTTACGGGCATGGCAGATACGGCGGCCGTGCCAGATGACGTGGTGCGAGAGGTCCGTCCACTCGCTCTTCGGGAAGAGCGCGGAGACGGCGGCCTCGATCTTGTCGGGGTCGGTCTCGGCGGTCCACTGCCAGCGCTTGACCAGCCGCATGAAGTGCGTGTCCACGGTGATCCCGGGCCGCCCGAAGGCGTTGCCGAGCACGACGAAGGCGGTCTTGCGGCCCACGCCGGGCAGCTTGACGAGGTCTTCGAGCCGCCCCGGGACCTCACCGCCGAAGTTCTCCACAAGGGACTTCGACAGCCCTATCACCGACTTGGTCTTGGCCCGGAAGAACCCGGTCGGCCGGAGGATCTCCTCGACCTCCTCGGGGTTGGCCGCGGCCAGGTCCTCGGGGGTCGGGTACTTGGCGAAGAGCGCGGGGGTCGTCTGATTGACCCTCAGGTCGGTGGTCTGCGCGGACAGGACCGTCGCCAGGATCAGCTGGAAGGGGTTCTCGAAGTCCAGCTCGGGGTGGGCGTACGGGAACACCTCGGCGAGTTCGCGGTTGATGCGCCGGGCGCGACGCACGAGGGCGGTCCGCGACTCGTTCCGCGGCGGCTTCGGGGCGACGGTCTTCACCGGAGCGGCCTTCTTCACGGCGGCTGCGGCCTTCATGGGAGCGACGGCCGCCTTCTTGACCGGAGCCTTCGCGACCGCCTTGGCCGGAGTCCCGGCGGCCTTCTTCGCCGGAGCCTTCGTGACCTTCTTCGCCGTACTCACCGGAACCTTCCCTGCCGCTTTTGCCGCTTTCTTTCCACCGCCGGCGCCCTGTTCGCCCACAGCGGAATCTCGACGTGCAACCACCCGTCCAGCCCCCTTGGCCTGTGCTCTCACCGGCGTTTTGGACACCCGGCCAGCCTAGAGCCCGGCACTGACATCCGCCCCGGACCCCGAGGACCGGCCCCCAATTGGACCCCTGCCGCTTACCCCGGGACATGTGTGCGGCATCCTTGTGACAGATCACACTGTTTGGACCGTCCGGCAAAATGGGCACCACGGTCCCCTGGTACCAAGGGGGAACAAGATCCCCTGAGCAGGTCGACAAGGAGAGAACTCGTGGACGACGTCCTCCGGCGCAACCCGCTCTTCGCGGCTCTCGACGACGAGCAGTCCGCGGAGCTCCGCGCCTCCATGAGTGAGGTGACCCTCGCGCGCGGCGACTCGCTGTTCCACGAGGGCGACCCGGGAGACCGGCTCTACGTCGTCACCGAGGGCAAGGTAAAGCTCCACCGCACCTCCCCCGACGGCCGCGAGAACATGCTCGCCGTGGTCGGCCCCGGCGAACTCATCGGCGAACTGTCCCTGTTCGACCCGGGCCCGCGCACGGCGACCGCCACCGCGCTCACCGAGGTGAAGCTGCTGGGCCTCGGCCACGGCGACCTCCAGCCCTGGCTGAACGCCCGCCCCGAGGTGGCCACCGCCCTGCTGCGCGCCGTCGCCCGCCGTCTGCGCCGCACCAACGACGCCATGTCCGACCTGGTCTTCTCGGACGTCCCCGGCCGTGTGGCCCGGGCCCTGCTCGACCTCTCCCGCCGCTTCGGCGTGCAGTCCGAGGAGGGCATCCACGTCGTCCACGACCTCACGCAGGAGGAGCTCGCCCAGCTGGTCGGCGCCTCCCGAGAGACGGTCAACAAGGCCCTCGCGGACTTCGCCCAGCGCGGCTGGCTCCGCCTGGAGGCCCGCGCGGTGATCCTCCTGGACGTCGAGAGGCTCGCCAAGCGCTCGCGCTGAGCACGGATCGCCGTACGACCTCGAAGGGCCCTGCCACACGGCGGGGCCCTTCTCGTATCGCCGGGGGTGGGGATGCGCGAGGACAGGGCGCCGGAGTCGTGATCGCCGTGGGCTGCTCCGCCGGCGGAGACACCCGCCGTCTCCGCGTCTTCCGCCGGCTCTGACCCGTTCGGCCCGCCACGGCCCGTCCAGGGCCCTAAATGAGCTGCCCCGGGGCCCGCCCCCGGGCACAGTGATCCTCATGGCCGCCGAAACCGTTCCCCCCGTCTCTCCCAAGGGACTCGACGCCCAGGGCTACATCGAGCGCGAGGGCTCCCTCGGACGGATCCCGCACCCGTTCCGTCCGGTCGTCGTGACCGCCCGGGACCGGGTGCTCGACCTGTTCGGGCCGAGGCTGCACAGCGCGTACCTCTACGGTTCGATCCCGCGCGGCACCGCGCGTGTGGGCCGCAGCGACCTCGACCTCCTGCTGGCTCTGCTGGACGAACCGACCGACGCGGACCGGGAGGGCGTACGGGCGCTCGGCGAGGCGCTCGACAAGGAGTTCCCGCAGATCGACGGCGTCGGAACGCTGCTGTACAGCCGCGACCTCCTGCTGAGTGAGCTGGAGCGCCACGACCTGGGCTGGTTCGTGGCCTGTCTGTGCACCCCGCTGCTCGGCGACGACCTGGCCGAGTACCTCCCCCGCTACCGCCCCGACTCCCTCCTGGCCCGCGAGACCAACGGCGACCTGGCCCTCCTGCTCCCGCGCTGGCGCGAACGGATCGAGGCGGCGGACTCCGACGAGGCCCGGCGCCCTCTGGTCCGCTTCATGTCCCGCCACCTGGTCCGCACCGCGTTCACCCTGGTCATGCCCCGCTGGAACGGCTGGACGAGCGACCTGGCCGAGATGGCGGAGATCTTCGGCGCGTACTACCCCGAGCGCGCCGACCAGCTCCGCGCGGCTGCCGTCCTGGGCCACACCCCGACCACGGCCCCGGCCGTCCTCCGCACGTACATCGACGACCTGGGCCCCTGGCTCGCGAACGAGTACACGCGCGTGCACGGCACGAAGGCCCCTAGATGAGCCCGTGCTCCTCCAGATACTCCAGCTGAGCCCGCACCGACAGCTCGGCAGCGGGCCAAAGCGACCGGTCCACATCCGCGTACACATGCTCTACGACGGCGCTCGGCGTCCGGTATCCGTCCTCCACAGCCGTCTCGACCTGGGCGAGCCGATGGGCCCGGTGGGCGAGATAGAACTCGACGGCCCCCTGGGCGTCCTCCAGGACGGGCCCATGCCCCGGCAGGACGGTGTGGACGCCGTCGTCCACGGTCAGCGACCTCAGCCGCCGCAGGGAGTCCAGATAGTCGCCCAGGCGGCCGTCGGGGTGGGCCACGACGGTCGTACCGCGCCCCAGGACGGTGTCACCGGTCAGCACGGCCTGATCGGCCGGGAGATGGAAGCACAGCGAGTCCGCGGTGTGCCCGGGGGTGGATACGACCCTGAGCTCAAGCCCGCCGACCCGCACCACGTCCCCGGCGCCCAGCCCCTCCTCCCCGAGCCGCAGCGCCGGGTCGAGGGCCCGCACCTTGGTTCCGGTCAGCCCGGCGAACCGGACGGCGCCCTCGGCATGGTCGGGATGGCCATGGGTGAGCAGCGTGAGGGCGACCCGCTTACCCACAGCCTCCGCGGTGTCGACGACGGCACGCAGATGCCCTTCGTCGAGCGGCCCGGGATCGACCACGACCGCCAGCTCCGAGTCAGGCTCCGACAGGATCCAGGTGTTGGTCCCGTCCAGGGTCATCGCGGAGGCGTTGGGCGCGAGGACGTTGACGGCCCGTGGGGTGGCGGGGCCCGAGAGGACCCCGCCCCGAGGCTGGCCGGGCAGGGCTGCGGCGTCGGTCATACGGAGGCTCCACCGGTCGGGATGTGCTTGGTGAACTCGTCGTGCCCGGGCCAGGAGAGCACGATCTCGCCGTCCTCCAGCCGGGCCCGCGCGAGCACCGGGGTCAGATCACGCCCGGGCGCCGCGGCGACCGCGTCGGAGGCGTTCCCGTACCCGCTGAGCTGCCGCAGCGTGGCAATGGTGGGCGGCATCATCAGCAGCTCGCCCTTGTCGTAGCCGTCCGCCGCGTCCTGGGGCCGGATCCACACCGTACGGTCGGCCTCCGTGGAGGCGTTGCGGGTGCGCTGCCCCTCCGGGAGGGCGGCGACGAAGAACCACGTGTCGTACCGGCGGGGTTCGAACTCGGGAGTGATCCAACGCGTCCAGACCCCGAGCAGATCCGACCGCAGAACGAGCCCCCGCCGCTCCAGGAACTCGGCGAAGGAGAGCTCCCGGGCCACGAGAGCGGCCCGATCGGCCTCCCACTCCGCCCCCGTGGTGTCACCGACCACCGACTCGGCCGTCGGCCCGGCCAGCAACACCCCGGCCTCCTCATACGTCTCCCGCACGGCCGCACAGACAATCGCCTGAGCCGTCGTCCCATCCACCCCGAGCCGATCCGCCCACCACGCGCGCGTGGGCCCCGCCCAGTGGATCTGGTGCTCGTCGTCGCGGGGGTCGACCCCGCCACCGGGGTAGGCGTACGCCCCTCCCGCGAAGGCCATGGAGGCACGCCGGCGCAACATGTGCACGGCGATTCCGGCCGCCGTGTCCTTCAGCAACATCACAGTGGCAGCGCGTCTTGGCTCGGCAGGCCGCAACGTGCCGTCCGCGAGCGCGCGGATACGGTCCGGCCATTCCGCTGGGTACCACTGCCCGTTTGCCATGGGCGGAGGCTAACTCCTGGGGCGCGGATGTTCGAGGCCGGGCGCGTGAGGGGGTGCCGGGGTTTGTCGGGCGGGTGCAGGGTGAGTGGGGGCTGGTCGCGCAGTTCCCCGCGCCCCTGGGGTGGGGACGGTGGACGCACCTTTAGCCGCGTACGGCGCGAAGGGGACGGGGTGGGGGGTGTCCGCCCGCAGCGGCCGGCGTCCGTCACAGAGCACTGTTGAAGCAACAGCACCCCCCCGACCGAGGCCCGACCCCCCCCCCCCCCGGCCCCCGCCCCCCC